>JAOZRQ010000643.1 GCA_029940115.1 Desulfobacterales bacterium | reverse complement strand
GTGATTGCGTGAAACGTGATGCGTGATTGCGTGAAACGTGATGTGATTGCGTGAAACGTGATTGCGTGAAACGCCTCACGCCTCACGTTTCACGCCTCACGTTTCACGTTTCACGTTTCACGCCTCACGTTTAAATCAGTGTGGGAATCACCGTTCGAAGAAATTCCCTGTCCTCTTCGTCAATGCGCCTCAGCCCCTCTATCAAAAGCCCCATAAAATCGCCCAGTTCGCTGGCTCTCATCTCTTCCGGAGACAACCCCGGCGAATACTTGAACCTTCCCGTCTTCTGTTTCAACAACTCAAAGAAAGCCTCCTCACCCTCCTTTTCACAATATTTGACATTGATGAGTTGCCCCTCCCTGAAAGAGAGATATGCCGAATTTCCAGGGAGTTTCAGGGTCAGCACACCGGTTTTCTCACTGACATTGAAGGTTTGAAACAAATCCGAGGGAGAGATTTCAGAAAGCTTTCCGGTGACACCGCAGACAAACTCATTCATTCTTGTAAGATTTATTTCAGAGACCCGGTGCACCATCAGACGGATAAAATTCATCTGCAGGGCGGAAAAGCGGTTCAAAAGATTCTTGAAATCATCACCATGTATTCGCAAAAGCACGGCAGATTTCCTGACTTTTATTGTAGCGCCCACTGGCACACCGCTGAAAAGGCTCATTTCACCGAAGAACGCCCCCTTTCCCATGGATGCGATGCTCATGCCTTCACCATCCAACACATCAGCTGTTCCAGATAGGATGATGAACAGGAATCTGCCGAAATTTCCTTTTTTGAGGACAATATCTCCGCCGGCATACCTGTCAACTTTCAAAAAAGAGACCATGTCCTTGATGTCATCCACCTCTATGCCCTCAAAAATCGGAAAGCGGCTCAGTATTTTTGTAAGTGATTCAACATAATTGTCGTTTTCGCTGACAAAAAGGGTCTTATGGGCAAAGCGGATGATGCCTTGGCAACCGCTACAGGCAAATATTTTTTCAAAACCGGACAGGAGGGATTTCCCCGGGTCCGCAGTCTGATCCGAAGATTGGGTGATCCTCATCAGATCTTTGACAAGGATAAGACAGGGGGGCTTGTTATGAGGTGGCAGAAACGCGTGGTCTGACAATCGAAATTCATCTCCCGGTCTGTAAAGAGGGCATCCCTCTTTCTCCACCACCTCAAAGACCGGTGGCACGGGAGAAGAGACCTTGAAGACGTGCCTGCATTTTGCACAACGAACCTTTGCGCCTGCTTTGACAAGACCGTCATGGAGCTTAAAAACAGCCTGACATTTTTCACACGTTATATTCATCATGCGTGGGACGTGAGGCGTGAGACATGATGCGTGAGGCGTGAAACGTGAGATGTGATTCGTGATGCGTGAGATGTGAGACGTGATTCGTGAGGCGTGAGGGTGATTCGTGAGGCGTGATTCGTGAGGCGTGATTCGTGAGGCGCGATATTTCTTTCATGTATCATGTTTCATGTTTCACATATCACGTTTTCACATATCACGTTTCACGCCTCACGTTTCACGCCTCACGACTCACACCTCACGCCTCACGTTTCACGCCTCACACGTCTCACACCTCACGTCTCACTGTTTTCTCAAACATTGAAACGAAAATTGACAATATCTCCGTCTTGAACCTCATAAGTTTTGCCTTCAAGCCTTACCGTGCCTTTTTTTCTGGCTTCCTGATAGGTGCCGGCCGCCATCAGGTCGTCATATGAGATGACTTCGGCTCGTATGAACCCCTTTTTTATGTCCGAATGGATGACGCTGGCAGCATCAAGTGCCTCGGTTCCCTTTTTTATGGTCCATGCCCTGACTTCATCCTCACCCACCGTGAAGAAGGAGATCAGGCCCAAGAGATGATAGGAGCGTTTGATGACCCTGTCTGTGGCGGATGCGGTGATGTTGAACTCCTCCAGAAAGTCCTCAGCCTCCTCGTCAGACATCTGGCCCAGCTCCTGTTCCAACTTCCCCCGAATGATCATGGCATCCTCCCATGAATCCCCATCGCCTTTCATTTCGGATAGCCGCTCATCGTCATCTTCGTTGTTGAACAAGACCAACATCGGTTTGGCGGACAAAAACGCATATCCCCTCAACAGGTGTGCGCCGGCAATCTCTCGGAACCGTCTCAAAGGGGTCTCACTTTCAAGGTGTTTCAGGCATTCGGACAAAAGGGAAAGTTCCTGTTCCACCAGCTTGCCCCGTTTTCTGTCGAGTTTCAAGCGTTCCATGCGTTTCTCCACCACCATCAGATCCGAAAGGACCAGTTCCTGATCAAAGATGAGAAAATCCTTGTATGGTGTGGGTTCCTCAAAGCCGTATCCCCCGAAATTCCGGACCACATGGATCAGCGCGTCACAGTCCCTTACCGGTGTCAGAAAGTTCCGGTCTGTCTTCTTTTCCTGATGGGTCGGAAGAAAATATTCCACTTGGGCATAAATGGTCTTTCGGGGATGATACATGTCGCTCAGGACATCCACCCGTGAGTCAGGGACTTGGATGGTGCCAATACGGCTTTCCCCTTTATGGACCCCGTCAGAGACATTCCGGGTCAGGGCATCAAAGACCGTTGATTTTCCTGCTCCGGGAAGGCCCGTAATTCCGAGTTTCATTTTTTGCAAAACCTCCATTTATGTGAAGGATGAAGGGTGAAGGATGAAGGATGAAGGATGAAGGATGAAATCCATCAGCAAACATCCAGCATCAAACATCCAGCATCCAGCATCGAACATCAAACATCCAGCATCAAACATCCAGCATCCAGCATCGAACATCAAACATCCAGCATCCAGCATCAAACATCCAGCATCCAACATCAAACATCCAGCATCCAACATCCAGCATCCAACATCCAGCATCCAGCATCAAACACCATAAGCCAGCGCATCCTTCACAGTGGGTGCGAGATAGCGCCTGTTCGTATAATTTCCGATGGCGAGGATCTGCCGTCTGTCCTGCCGTCTTGACGAGGATATATGGATCCAGGCAGGATGCCCATAGCCGTTGCCGTATTCATGGATCACTTGGTCCGCATCCATATCTTTGAGATGAATGCAGATATAGGCGAACAGATAAAAGTTTTCGGTCACATCCGGTCTTAACTGCTTGCCGGTGATCTCCCTCACTTGGGCCTGTATCTCCTCTCTGACCTTGGCCGATTCGGGGCTTTTCAGAAATATCGGGGAGACGTCCACGTCTGCGGCCTCCCCTTTGCAGTGCTGAGAGGTGGCACTGCCTCCCACAAGCTTGTTCAGCAGCGGGCAACGGTATCCGGAGTTGATGCGTATCGGATACCCAAATTTTTCTCTGATGGGTTGCAGACAGACATCCACCAGATGCTGAAGACTCTCTATGATCGTGTCGGACGGGTTTTCCTGTTCTTTTTTCAAGTCGTAATCCCGTTCGGCAGTGTTTGATCGCAGAAATTCTCCCAACGTGAAATTGCTCGACAGGGGCATGGACAATTCAGCCATGGTTTGCCTCCTTGTTACAAAGGATGAAGGGTGAAGGATGAAATCCAGCATCAAACATCCAGCATCAAACATCCAGCATCAAACATCAAGCATCAAA
>JAOZRQ010000642.1 GCA_029940115.1 Desulfobacterales bacterium | reverse complement strand
GGGCTGTTCTCACAAGTCCCTCCGGGACAATTCCCCCAACTTGCAAATGCGCCCCCTAAAAAGCGGTTCGATTGACCATATGATTGGCGAAAAAAGGAGCAAGCATGGTCGGCTCGCCGACCATCCAAGGGAAATGGTATTAGGAAAAAACCCGGCTTTTTTACCCTTGAACCTCCCTCCCTTTAACTGAAGCCGGGTTTTTTTCGTTCACAATTATACCATAACAGCTGTGTACAGGACAAAAAAATGATTTGAGGAAAGAAACCCGGCTTTTTCTTGCAGTTGGAGAATCGGCCCGTTTGGAAAAAAGCCGGGTTTCTTGCCATTCCCGAATTTTTGTCCTGTACACAGCCATAACAGAGAAGTTCCGGCATATGTTAAGATCGCAAATCTGCTGATTATAACGGATTTAGGGGTGCCCTGCCCCGTTGTGGGTGCCTCACATGCCCACATGCATGTTCACGCCCATGGGCGACGGGTATGTGTCCGTGCCCACGGGCAAGGCAATGGGGCACGGCAGGGGCACGGGCCTCCCCAAAAAGCGTTATAATCAGCAAATCTGAAAAAAGGAGGGTGATCATGCAGAGAATGTTTGAAAAATTTGTCATTGGCAATTTGGAGCTTGCCAACCGGTTTGTGTTTCCACCGATCAAGACGGGTTATGGCACTCCCCAAGGAACGGTGACAGACCGCCAATTGGCTTTTTATCGCGGGATTGCAAAAAACGGCCCCGGGATGGTGATTCTGGAACCCGTACCAGTGACAGCCGATGGAAAGGAGCATCCCAAGCAGCTTTGCGTCCATCTCCCTGAAAGCGTCACAGAGCTCAGAAAAATTGCGGATGTCATACATGATGAGGGCCGCCTTGCCTGTCTTCACCTGAATCATGCAGGTGCGGGGGCGAATCCGAAGGCAACAGGCTCCAAACCAAAGGCCCCGTCTGTGATCACATGCCCGACCACCAGTCAGGTTTCAGAAGCCATGTCTGACGAAGATGTTGACATGATTCTTGCAGGATACAAGTCAGCCGCCCAAAAGGCGGAGGAAGCCGGGTTTGATCTGATCGAAATCCAGGGAGGCCACGGCTACCTCATCTCTCAGTTCCTGAACGGAAAGATCAACAAACGGACAGACCGCTTTGGCGAGGACCGTCTGCTTTTTGCAAGAGAAGTCTTTTCGGCAGTAAAGGCAGAGGGTTCGTCAATCCCCTGCATTCTCAGAATTTCCGGGAATGAAATGTCGCCGGAGTTTGGTATCAGCAGGGAGGACCTGCTGCCTCTCCTGAAACTGGCCCAAGAAAGCGGAATCAGCGCGATACATGCAGGCATGGGAACTTCCTGTTTCAGTCCGCCTTGGTATTTTCACCACTCGAGCCTTCCTGAAAAACCGCAAACTGACGCAATGACCTGGATCCGTGAGCAAACCTCGCTTCCGCTCATTATTGCCGGAAGGATGGGCAGAAAGGAAAGGCTGCTTGAGATCATTGACAAAGGACTTGCCGACCTTGTCGCCTTGGGGCGGCCCCTGATCGCTGATCCTGATCTTATGGAGAAATGGCAAAAAGGAAATTATGAAGGGGTAAAATACTGCGGTTACTGTCTCCAGGGATGTCTCCATCGCCTGAAGGGGGGAGAGCCTCTGGGATGCAATCTCAATCCTGAGATCGGCATGCCGGAACTGGGGCAGACGGGCAAACCCTTGAAAGTCCTGATTGTCGGAGGAGGCCCTGCTGGAATGAGTGCGGCCTTATACCTGATCAGACGCGGTCATCAGGTGACACTTGCTGAAAAGGAGGCTCATCTGGGCGGACAGTTCGCCCTTGCATGGCAGGCCCCGGGCAAGGAGGCAATGCATGACGGTCTGGACGCGATTGCATCGGATGTGAAATCATGCGGCGCGACCTTGGTCATGGGCAAAGTTGCCGATGAAACACTTGTCCGGGACATTCAGCCGGATCTGCTTGTGTGGGCGGCCGGCGCGGTTCAGAACATCCCGGAAATTCAGGGGCTTGACCAACAGCATGTCATGACATCTTCGGAGTATTTCCGAGGTGCCAAAGCGGTGAAAGGTCCCAGAATACTGGTGATCGGCGCGGGCAGAACCGGCATTGAAATTGCGGAAAAACTGGGCAGGGAAGGTTTTGATGTGGTTGCCACAAAACGGACAGATCCCATTGGAAGCATGATGGAAATGATTACCAAGAAACTTGCCCTGAAACGGATTGGCGAGATGGAGAATGTGACCCTCATGCCTCATACAACCGTTAAGGCCTTCACGTCTGACCGTGTTGACATGGAGCAGGACGGAGAAATGAAGTCTTTTGAGCATTTCCAGACGGTCATCCTTGCTTCAGGTATGCTTTCCGCCCCGGGACCCGGTGCCGAAATCATGAAATCCGTTCCTCATGTGGAGATCATCGGAGACGCTCTGAATGTTCAGGATATTTTCAGCGCGGTACATGGGGGTTATCAGCTTGCAGGCAAATATTGAGGAGTTCGGGAGTTTAAGGAGTTAAGGAGTTAAGGAGTTTAAGAGTTAAGAGTTAAGGAGTTAAGAGTTAAGAGTTAAGAGTTAAGGAGTTAAGAGTTAAGGAGTTGGGGAGTCGAGGGAAAAACACTCCCTTAACCCTTAACCCTTCAGGAGGAATTGAAATGAGTGATGTATCGTTTTCGGATATTGCCATTGTTGCCTGCGGCACCTTGAGTTTGGAACTGAACTATTTGAAAAAGGAAGGGTTCTTGGATGTCCATAGTCTGTTCTACACAAAACCGGGGCTTCATCAGGATATTCCCGAACTGGAACGTCAGCTTGTGAAACGCATCACCAAGGCAAAGGAAAAAGTGGACAAAGTTCTTGTGGTCTATGGGGGAAAGTTCTGTTACGTCAATGTGGATGAGCCGACACGCACCATGCAGAACATCGTTGAGGAACAAGGTCCCGGAGTGGCAAGAATTCAGGCCACTCACTGCATGGACATGCTGGCCAGTGAGGCGGAACGGGAAAAAATCGCCCAGGAAATTGCCGGAGGTGAGAACGTCTGGTGGATGACACCCGGGTGGATCAAGTATCGCGAGGATGTTTTCAAAGGATGGGACAAAGGCGTGGCCAATGAGAATTTCCCACGGCATACCGGAGGCGCAGTCGTTCTGGATGGCATCGGATATGTTGATCAGCACATGGCTGAAAAACCCGAAGAATTCCTGGAATATTCCGACTGGATGGGAATTCCGATTCAACCGTATCCGATAAGCCTGGATCGCTTCAAATCCCTGCTTGCGGAACATGCAAAACAGTTATGACAAAAACGCAAAGTTCATTCCTTTAATTTCATTGGCATAATCTTTGCGGAAAGTGTGCGAGGAGGTTTGACTTGGCATTGCACCTCCGTTGCGGGAACCTCCGCCCGCGGCAAATCGGCCCTTGGAAACAGGCTACTTGGGCTGGTCTGCATCTTTTGTTTTCACTTGATCATCAAATTTTTTGGGGTCTTGGCAAGGGGACGAATTCATGAATCGTCGTACCGGAGCCGAAACCCCAAACATACTGAAAGGAGAAAAACATGGAAGAAGAAAAGGAAGAAAAGGTT
>JAOZRQ010000641.1:3478-3589 GCA_029940115.1 Desulfobacterales bacterium | reverse complement strand
CTCGAAGTTCAAAGCTCGAAGCTCGAAGTTCAAAGCTCGAAGCTCGAAGCTCGAAACTCGAAGCTCGAAGCTCGAAGCTCGAAGCTCGAAGTTCAAAGCTCGAAGCTCGAA
>JAOZRQ010000641.1:0-3378 GCA_029940115.1 Desulfobacterales bacterium | reverse complement strand
GTTCAAAGCTCGAAGCTCGAAGCTCGAAGCTCGAAGCTCGAAGCTCGAAACTCGAAGCTCGAAGCTCGAAACTCGAAGCTTGGATATCAAGATTCTTCGATCCCTGAATTCCTGAATTCCGCCATCAATTCCTATGTGGTGAAGCGGGAATCGTTGCATACTGTGATTGCGGGGTATCCGTGGTTTCTCGACTGGGGACGGGACACCCTGATCGTTGTCCGGGGGCTGATTGCGGCGGGAAAGACCGAGGAGACCCGGGCCATTCTGAAACAGTTCGCCCGATTTGAACAGGACGGAACCCTTCCGAACATGATCCGGGGAGATGACGCGGGGAACCGGGACACGTCCGACGCGCCGCTCTGGTTCTTCGTGGCATGTTCCGATCTGATGGCGGCGGAGGGGGACGACGATTTTCTGAACGTGGAATGCAATGGCCGGCCCATCCTCGGGATACTTGTCTCCATGGCCCAATCGCTGATGAACGGAACCCCCAACGGCATCCGCATGGATCCGGAATCGGGTCTCCTCTTCAGCCCGTCCCATTTCACTTGGATGGACACCAACCACCCCGCGGGTACGCCGAGAGAGGGGTATCCGATTGAAATTCAAGCGTTGTGGCACTTTGCCCTCTCGTTTCTGGAATCGAAACACCAAACACCAAACACCAAACACCAAACACCAAACACCAAACATCAAACACGAAATTCGGACCAATTTTCAGTCGCCCATCGTCAACCTTCAATTTCATCTCGGGTTCGGGCGTCTATCATGGAACACTTCTTTCTTGAGGAGAAGGGATATCTGTCAGACTGCCTCCATGCCCGCCCGGGGGAGTCGGCCAGTATTGCGAAACCGGATGACGCGTTGCGGCCAAATCAACTCTTTGCCTTGACTCTGGGCGCGATTACCGATCCAACGGTCTGTCGCAGTGTCTTGGCGGCCTGTGAGGAACTCTTGGTTCCCGGGGCCATACGAAGCCTCGCGGACCGGCCGGTACGCCGCGCACTTGAGATCCGCCATCAGGGGGAGTTGATCAACGATCCGTATCACCCCTACCAAGGAAGATATGCCGGAGACGAGGACACCTGCCGAAAGCCGGCATACCATAATGGCACGGCTTGGACATGGGTATTCCCCTCATTCTGTGAAGCCTATGCCAAAGTTTATGGCCAACAAGGCTCAGGGGTCAGGGGTCAGGGGTCAGGGGCCAGGGGCCAGGGGTCAGGGTGCAGAGGTCAGGGGTCAGGGTGCAGGGGTCATCAAGGCTCAAAGCTCAGGGCTCAGGGGTCATGGGAACCGTTGTCAGGCAGAGCGGACAATGGACCACAACCAACGGACAACCAGCGACATCCGGCCCAAGATGCCGCACTGGCATGGCTGGCCAGCGGGATCCGGCTCATCAACGATGGGTGCGTGGGCCAAATCCCGGAGATCCTCGACGGCGACTTCCCCCACACTCCTCGCGGATGTGATGCACAGGCATGGGGGATGAGTGAGTTGTTGCGAGTCTGGCATGTCCAGGTTACAAAATCATATAATCAATAAAAACAATGGATTAACTTGGACATCATTTGTGAAACAAAGCACTAAGGAGGTGGTTTATGAAAGCAAAGGCGTTGGTGCTGATAATTGCCGGCATGGTGATGCTTGCCGGGATGTCTGTGGCAGATCAGCCAACCAAAAAGCAGAACAAAGGGGCCGAGAAAATCGAACTTTTCGGGGGAAAAAAGGGAAAGATCCCTTTTCCCCACCATACCCATCAGGATGTTCTGAAGGACTGCAACATCTGTCATGCGGACTTTCCCCAGAAGGCTGGGTCCATTGAGGCGCTCAAGGCTGAAGGGAAGCTGAAAAAGAAGCAGGTGATGAACAAACAGTGCATCAAGTGTCACAAGAAAAAGAAGCGGGCGAAGGAGAGGACGGGGCCCACTTCATGTTCAAAGTGTCATCAGAAAGACTCGTAGTTCCAGTTTGTAGCTCCGCCTCGCACCGCCTAAAGGCGGAACTACAAACTTTTCAATTCATCTGAAACTTGCAGTTTGGCAGAGTCCTCGGTTTGCGAGTATCCCAAACACTCCGACGCGACAAACACCCACCGGATCGTCTATTCAAAACTCGGCGGAATCAAGGATCAGGATCAATTTCTGTCAACTCACCCCGGCAATGCTTCGGCGTGAGCTCAGATTTCGGCGAGCTCAGTCGAGTCGTCGAACGAATTGCCGGGCTATTTTCAGCAGTCCCCACGGGACTCCCCCAACTCATAAATACGCCCGCTCCAAACTGTAGGCTTAGAGCTTTACAGCTTACAGCTAAACACAAGGAATTTTCATCATGTTGGTACTCGGATTGCAAGGCAGTCCCCGCAAAAACGGGAACACCGATTTTCTTCTTTCAGCCTTTATGAACGTGGCTGAGGGACTCGGCGCGCAGACGCGTGTCATTGAAGTGGATAAGAGAAACATCCTCCCCTGCAAGGAATATACCACTTGTGAAAAGAAGGGGTTTTGTCCCATCAAGGATGACATGAAGGATGAGATTTATGCCCTGCTCTGGGACGCGGATGTGATCGTGGCCGCGTCACCCGTCTTCTTCTATAATGTGACCGCGCAACTCAAGGCCCTCATTGACAGATGCCAGACCTTGTGGGCCAGAAAGTACAAACTGAAGCTGACGGATCCGGGCCGGAAGACCCGGCGCGGGTTCATGCTCGCGGTCGGTGCCACAAAGGGGAAACACCTTTTCGAGGGGATTCATCTGACAATGACCTATTTCTTTGATGCGGTGGGGGCAAGCTATGACGGGAGCCTCACCTATCGGGGCATCGAAGGCAAGGAAGATATGGAAAAGCATCCCACCATGATCCAGGAAGTCGGGGACGCGGTGAACACGCTCCTAAAACCGCTCCTCGGCAGAAAGCGAATCTTGTTCGCATGTCGGGAGAACGCGTGTCGAAGCCAGATGGCCGCCGCGTTTGTCCAGCATCATGCAGGGGACAAGATTGAGGCAACGAGCGCGGGGAGCGCGCCCACGGAGAAGATCAATCCCCTGATGGTCAAGGCCATGGAGGAGAAAGGCATTGACATGCAATTCCGCAACCCCAAATCCATCAAAGCCGTGATGGAAAGGGGGAAACCGGAGATGATCATCACCATGGGATGCGGCGAGGAATGTCCGCTTATTCCGGGGATAGTGCGGCAGGACTGGGATATGCCGGATCCGTCCGGAAGGGATATCGAGTTCATGCGAAGTGTGCGGGATGAAATTGAGGAGAAGGTCAGGGAAGTTTGTAGTTCCGCCTTCAGGCGGTGTCAAACGCCCTGAGATTAAACTGTAAACTTTCAGAAAGTTTGTAGTTCCGCCTTCAGGCGGTGTCAAACG
>JAOZRQ010000640.1 GCA_029940115.1 Desulfobacterales bacterium | reverse complement strand
TTCACGAATCACGCTTCACGAATCACGCTTCACGAATCACGCTTCACGAATCACGTTTCACGAATCACGAATCACGCTTCACGAATCACGCTTCACGAATCACGAATCACGTTTCACGTTTCACGAATCACGTTTCACGAATCACGTTTCACGAATCACGTTTCACGAATTGACATGGAGGTGTGATTTGAAATCGCATCAAGCATCAAGCATCAAGCATCAACCATCAACCATCAACCATCAACCATCAACCATCAAGCATCAACCATCATCAACTTCAGACCATTGGGAAGGCATGCAAAGTCGTCTGGAGGTGCTCCGCTCGAACCTGGAAAAAGATGTTGAGTCATCCGCCGGGAAAAATGCGGAAATCCTGAGGGCAAGAGCCAAGACATTGGCAAAGGACGCGGATAAGGGGGATCAGGAGAGCGATTGCCTAAAGGTCGTTGAATTCCTTCTTGCCCATGAAAGGTACTGCATTGAACTCATCCATGTCCGTGAGGTTTACCCATTGAAGGATCTCACGCCGGTGCCCTGGACGCCCCCCTTTGTCCTCGGCATCATCAATTTCAGGGGGCAGATCCTCTCCATTGTTGATCTGAAATGTTTCTTTGGCCTTCCTGGCCAAGAGATGGGGGAGCATCATCGGGTCATCATACTCCACTCCGAAGATATGGAATTCGGCATCCTCGCAGACGCCATCTTCGGTGTCCAGTCCGTCCCCCTGACCCAAATGCAGCCCCCGCTGGCGGGTACCGGCGTCGAATACATCAGAGGGGTCACAAGGGATCGGGTGATGATTCTTGACGGAATGAAAATTCTTTCAGACAAAAACATTGTGGTCCATCAGGAAATTTAGGGATGAGGATGAAATATGGGAATCTTTCAGTTTGTAGTTCCGCCTTTAGGCGGTGCGAGACCGCCTAAAGGCGGAACTACAAACTGAAGTGTGAACCACCTTTCAGGCAAAATGATGAAATGGACACTTCATCCTTACATATTTCATCCTTCATTCAAGAGGAGAACAGTATGCTTCAGTTTTTCCGCAGAAGTGTGATGAGATGGCTGGTTGCCTTTTTCCTTCTGGGATCGTTGATCTCTCTCGGAACCGTGGCCTATCTTGCATTTTATTATTCCAGGGCCTCCTTGGAGGCCGCGGCCCTCAACCAGCTCGCCACAGTGAATGAGATCAGGAAAAATCAGGTGCTGGCCTATTTGAAGGAACGGATGGGAGATGTGAGGATGCTCTCCGTATCCGGGGATGTCACCTGGGCACTGAAGCTGATGCAGGCCTACCACGTCACGGAAGGGGGAGAGGCGGACGAGCCGTTTGACACCGCCACAAAAAAATACAAGGACATCTGTGAGGAGATTGATCCCTTCTTCACGAATTATCTGAAGGCCTTCGGCTATCAGGATGTTTACCTCATATCCGGCCCTCATGGCCATGTCATGTACTCCGCCGAACAGGGTCAGGACAACGGAACCAATCTGAGGACAGGCCCCCATAAGGATTCAGGCTTGGCAAGGCTCTGGAGGAAGATACGGACAAACCGGCGCGTCTGCATGGAAGATTTCTCGGAATACTCGCCCAAGGCCATGTTCAGCGCGTTCATCGGGGTCCCCGTCTTTGATGAGCAAAAGGCGGTCGCGGCAGTCATGGCCGCCCAGATCAGCCCAGATCAGATCAGGAGCATCATGAAGGAAAAAGAAGGGATGGGAAGGACCTATTTTCTGGGAGATGATCGGCTGACACGCGGCCATTCGGCAAGGGGCGATGGGCAAGCGGCAAGCGGCGAGCGGACAGCACCCCATCGCCCCTCGCCCAGCAAAGGGAACTCCCCCATTGAAATGACAGACGACCATCAGGGGGGAAAGGTTCTCTCCTCCCGCTCCCCTCTGAATCTGGACCAGACGCTCGACACGGATTTCGACTGGGTCATCATTTCGGAAATTGACAAGGCCGATGCATTCGCACCGATCCGATCGCTTGCCCTCAAAATTCTCCTGATCGGGCTGGTTCTGACGGGGTTCACATGTGTTGGCGGATATGTTGTCGGAAAATCCATCGCGGATCCCCTGAAGAGATTGTGTGGCAAGGTCACCCTGATGGCTGACGGCGACCTGACCGTCTCCATCACCCCCGGCAGACGGCTGGATGAAATCGGCACACTCATTGATGCGTTCTATTACATGCTTGGGACTCTCCGCAACCAGACCCGGGAGATCGTGGAGGGCGCGCAAACCATCGCCTCCTCCATCAACCAGATATCGGCCACCGCCACCCAACTGGCCGCCAGCTCAGAAGAGACCTCGACGTCGGTCCGCCAGATCACCGCGACGGTGGATCAGATCCGGGAGATCGCATATGTCGCGAACCAGAAGGCGGAGCAGGTTGCCCATGGCGCGGACCAGGCGGCCCGGATCTACGACGCGGGGAAGAGGGCCACCGGGGACGCGGTCTCCGGGATGGGCCGGATCAGGGAGGAAATGGGATCCGTCGCGGAGAGCATCGTGAGGTTGAGCGACCAGACCCGGAGCATCGGGGAGATCATCGGCGCGGTGAACGACCTCGCGGACCAGTCGAACCTCCTCTCGGTGAACGCGTCCATCGAGGCCGCGAAGGCCGGGGAGCACGGCAGGGGGTTCGCGGTGGTCGCGCAGGAGGTGAAATCCCTCGCGGACCAGTCCAAGGCCGCCACAAACCAAGTCAGAAGCATATTGAACGAGATACAGAGGGCCACCGGCACCGCGGTGATGGCCACGGAGCGGGGCAGCAAGGCAGTGGAGGCTGGCATGCACCTCACCGACCAGTCGGGCGAATCCATTGACAGGCTCTCCCAAAGCGTCACAGACTCCACCCAGACGGCCATCCAGATTGCGGCATCAAGCCAGGAGCAGCTGGCCGGCATGGACCAGCTGGTCCAAGCCATGGAGAGCATCGGGGACGCGAGTGCCCAGAATGTCGAAGGGGCTAGGCAGTTGGAGGCCGCGACCAAAAGACTGGATGAACTGGGGCAGAGTCTGAAGCAGTTGGCCCTGATGTTCAAAACGTGAGAATGCCAACTTCAGAAAGTTTTCATCACAACAGATTCTTTGTCACACCCGAGAGGGAGTCAGAAGATGGCTGAACAAACCCCAGCATTGGCATTCGCCTTGGAGGACAAGACAGTTCTTGCTGAATTGGAAGATGGGGTCAAAAGGGTGCGTCTGAGGCGTTCCCACCGGTTCTCCTATGTCCAGGTGGTGAGGAAGCCGGATCATTGGCGGTGTGTGGGGTCGGGAATTCTGCTGCCGTCTTTCGGCTGGGGGATCATCCCGATCTTGCGATAAAAGTCTTTTCAGACGCCTGCACCCACATTGCCCGGCAGGAGGGGAGATCGGGCTTTCCGCACCGCAATTCCACATGGGATCCTCGTTTGCCAGTGTTGTCGACGCAAGTTCCGGCTCAGACAATGGAGGGAGTCAATCCGTGCGATCCGTGTGATCCGTCCGATCCGCGGTTCGAACTGTGGGCGGTTCAAGACGCAAGAAGGGCCTCTCACCCACAATCCATGTTGTGGAATGCAGGGGACTGACACGAACGATTCAAAA
>JAOZRQ010000146.1 GCA_029940115.1 Desulfobacterales bacterium | reverse complement strand
ACAATCTGAGTCTCATTGCCTCTCAACCTCGATGACTGAGCAGCCCTTCTTGCGTTTCATTCCCCCTGATATGCCTGTGCCCGTGATGAGGACGACGGGGTTCCGAGCAAGGAGACAAGGGGAGACGAACCATTTGAATCGAACGGAAAGGGATGTCATATCGGACTGGGATCACCCCCATCATCTATGGGTATATCCTCTGTCAAAGGATATTTGGCATCGGTAGCAGGCACTTCATCGGCAACAGGCTCACCTGTCGTCTCTCCTGCCGTTGCCATTGCGGAGTTGCTGGCTGCTGCTGTTGCGCCTTCTGCCGCAGCTTGGGCATTCTGAGCCGCTGTCGCTGCGTTTTGGGCCGCTGCTGCCGCTTCCCCTTCGCTTGTGGCGTTCACCGCTATCTCCGCCTGTTGGGACGCTTCCTGAGCCGCAACTGTCGCATTGTTCGCATAGCTCTCCGCCACGCCCGCCTCTACTTGGGCGGCCAATGCCCCGTCTGTATTCCCTGAAGCTTGTGCGGCGACGACATGGGCATTCGCCTCCGCGGCCCCTGCATTCGCCTCCGCGGCCCCTGCATTCGCCTCCGCGGCCGCCGCGGCCGCGTTTGCCCCCGCTTCAGTCGGAGACTTTGCAGCGGCTTCCACCAGCTTGGAGGCATTCTGGGCCGCTGTAATGGCCCGGTTTGCGCTCGCCTCTGCCTTGTTCACCGCTTCCACGGTTGCTACTGCCACCTCAATGTTCCCTGATGCCTGCACGTCCGTGATGTTTGAATTTGCATCGGCCACTGCCGCGTTTGCGCGGGCCGCTGCCGCGCTTGCCCGAGTGGCCGCCGCTGCCGTATGAGCTGTTGCCGCATTCGGCGCGGTCTCCATCGTTGCCGCATGAGTGGAGGCACCCTGAGCCGACTCAGTGGCCCGAATCGCGCTTTCTTCTGCCCGGACCGCTGCTTCCCGGGCGATCTCCGCGGCCTCAACATTTCCTGAGGCAAAGGCCCCAGCCACATTTGCACTGGCATTGGCGGCCGAGGCATTGGCATTGGCGGCCGAGGCATTGGCGTTGGTGGCTGTGGCATTGACTTGAGCCGCGGAGAGATTTGCGGCAGCCTCTGCATCCGTACCGGCATTAAAGGCTGCCGCGGCATGCTTGGATGCATTCTCGGATGCCTTGTCCGCTTGGATCGCGCTCTCTTCTGTCCTGCCCGCGGATGTCTGCGTCTCCATGACCAGTTCAGGGCTTTTGGTGGACAACGCCTCTGCCACACTCGCATTTGTCCGAGATGCCGCGGCATTGGCCTCGGCCGTGGATTGGCTGGCAGACGCGGCCGCAACCGCTGCCTGTATTCCGGCTACAGTGGACGCGCTTGCCGCGATCTGTGCTTGGATGCCTGCATTCTGAGCCGCTGAACTGGCCTGTCCGGCGCGGACCTTTGCCTTCTCCACTTCTCCCTGGGCTGAGGTCACCCCCATGGTATCATAATCTGAAACCACGATCTCCGTGACATTCACAGCCGCGCTTGTTGCGTTCGCATTGGTCTCCGCTGCCGAACTGTAGGCCAAGGCCGCGGACGCATACGCCTGTTTCGCTTCCGGAGATGTCTCGCTCATGGCCGCATCCGCCATCTGAGAAGCCTGTTGAGCGGCTTCGCCGGCCCTGTCCGCCATTTCCAGAATGCCGTCCAGAATCTCCTGAGCTTTGACGATGTCTCCCTCGTCTCCCATTCTTCTCGCCTCCGCCAGCACCTCCTGTGCGGATACGATATTCGCAGTGGCTGCCGCGAATGCCACCTCGGCTTTTGAACCGGCTGCAAGCGCCAGTTGCGCGGGATCATTCCCTCTTTTCGTATTGGCAACCCGTTTGTCCGCATCCGCCATCGCTCTTTTTGCGGCTTCACTTCTCTCCACCGCCTGCCTGGCAAGCTTCTGAGAATCGGAGTTGTCAATCTCAGGGTCAGACGGCGGGAGTTCATCAGCCTTCACCTGAATATCAGGGCGGGTGATCTGACCCGAGGGAACAGGGGTGTAGCTGCCACGGCTCTCCCAATGCCCTGTGGTGAGCCCGCCGCTTGTGACGCCATCCGCACTGACACTCACTTCTCCTCCCATGCCCTTGATGGCCGCAACCATGGAGGGGGTTCTGAAAGCCAGAGTGCTCTTCTTGTTTTTGAAGTTGATATCAAAGAATATCTTGCCCACCAGCAGATTGACTTGGGTTGCCGTCGCGCCATCCTCCACTTTGTTCTGGCTGACACTGAGATTGGTGCCCGTGTCCAGAATGGCAACGCCTCCGTTCTTAAGATCGATCTTCGCTCTTCCCCTTCTTGTCACCACCTTGTCCGAGCTGAACAGGGGCCGAGGAACGCTTCCAACCTTGCCCCACTTGCCGTTGGTCCTCATCATCACATCACCGGTAACGGCTTTGACCTCACCGATTTTCGCATCCTCCATCTTCATTTTGGCAAGCAGCGGATGCGGAAACGCGATGAGGACCGCCAAAAGGGTTATAAAAAATGTTCTTTTCATTTCTGATACCTCCTATGCAAATTAGTTAAAGAGTTTGTGAGTTTAATGAGTTTGTGAGTTTGTGAGTTTAATGAGTTTATGAGTTGTTTCTGTAAGCTTCAGGTGTTTGTTGCCATCATGTTGGTGTCTGTCATTTTTTTTGTGTCGATTGTCAGGTGTGGTGAACTTTTGTCCGGCTTTTTGGCGGGAAACTTTTGTCCCATCGAGTGTCCGCCTTCGGGGGGCATTGACATGCGAATCATGCCAGTGCCTGCATTGGCGGGCCGGAGCTGCCATGGGAGAACACTTTGTGGCCCCCCGACAGTTGCCGACACTCAGCGCATGTGCCTTATGCCATCACCATACCCCAGGGGACACAGCACACCAAACAGGCAGGTCGTTTGCGCCGAGCAGCCGTGTGGGAGCTGCAAACATGTCGGCCCACGGCCTCTATTCGGTGTTCCCTGACGCGTTGTTTTTTGTATGTGCAATCCCCTCCTTCCTGACGCGTTGTTTTTTGTTCTGGTTTTTTCATAAACAGAGGGATGAGTCAATGGGGTGGAGAGAGTATTCCAAGGGGGGAAACGGCACGTCGGAAGGAAAAAAACGCATTAGTCAGCATATGGGGTGTGAAAGAGTGTCGTTCAGAGGGAAGAATCCCCTTCCTGCGAACATCCATGCGCGTCACAGTGAAAGTCCCGGAGTGCCAAATGCAGCAAATCTGAAAACCTCGCTTGCCGCCTCGGACTGACAAACGAAAAAATGTCCTCCCATCTCCCCATCCTTGACAAGTCCATGTCACATACTTATCATTAAAAAATGAGGTGTGGCACCTCGGCCCGGCAAGGAGGAACGACTGAGGAGGGAGAATCCATGGAAGCATTGCAGGCATTGTCCCGAAATGGCCAAGCGCATTGGGGGACATATGATGAGGATGAGCCATCCGGGCATGACGTCCAGTCAAAGGACGGCATGATCGTCTCGGAGGAGGAGTACTGGGAGAAATACTATCACGACCCCGACTTCGTTTACGAATGGAATGACGGGCGACTGGAGGTGAGGCCGATGTCGGATCAGAAGGGGAGCGAGGCGTATCAGTGGTTCTGTGACATCATGCGTTGCTATCTCAGGACGCATCCCGTCGGCAGGATGAGCAATCTGGAGATCGGGTTCCGCCTGGCCCTTCCCCACAAGGCCGTGGACCGTGTGCCGGACTTGGCGGTGGTCCTGGACGGCAACCCGGTCGGGCTGGGCGACGACGACTGCACCTATGAGGGGGTGTTCGACCTGTGCGTCGAGTCCCTCTCCCACTCATCGTCCGACCAGGTCGTCCGGGACACAGTGGAGAAGCGGGACGAGTACGCCTGGGGTGGCGTGGGGGAGTACTACATCCTAGACGCGAGAGGTGTCGAGACGGTCTTCCATCGCTTGGACAGGACGGGCGTGTACATGCCGATCCGGCCGACGGCGTCATCCGCTCCACGGTGCTGCCCGGGTTCCAGTTCCGGGTCTCGGATCTGTACGCCCGGCCCCCGCTCGAGGTGCTGGCGGAGGACGAGGTCTATCACGACTACGTCTTCCCCTCATACAAGGAGGTGAGGCGGCGGGCCGAAAAGTCCGAGCGGCGGGCCGAAAAGTCCGAGCGACGGGCCGAAAAGTCCGAGCGGCGGGCCGAGCAGGCCGAGCGGCGGGCCGATCTGGAGGCCAGACTGCACAGACAGGCGGCCGAACGGGCCGAGCAGGAGGCCAAATTGCGTGAGCAGGCGGCTGAACGGGCCGAGCAGGAGGCCAAATTGCGTGAGCAGGCGGAAAGACAATTCGTGGAGACCGCCCGCAACATGCTCACGAACGGCTTGGACATCGCCCTGATCATGAGATGCACGGGCCTATCCGGGGACGAGCTGGCCGTCCTGTCCAGAAGGATGGAGGGTTAAGGGTTAAGGGCTAAGGGCTAAGGGTTAAGGATTAAGGGCTAAGGGCTAAGGGTTAAGGCTTAAGGGCTAAGGGTTAAGGTGGGGTGGAATCCATATGCATCAAGCTAAACCTCGTGCCTGAAAACCGAAGACGCGGCGTCACCACGTCCCACGGACGGGAACGGGGCGGGGAATGGGTACGGGCAGGACACCCTTAGCTTGATGCGTATGGGTCGAAACTCGACAAAGGAAAAACTCTCCTTCCATCGTTGACAACCCCATGTCGTATGCTCATATTAAAGAAACAAGGGTGGCGACCATCTCCGCCGCGCTTTGCCCTGACAGGGGAAAAGACGACTGACGAGGGAGAATCCATGGAAGAGTCGCTGACATTGTATTGAGACAACCAAGCACACTGATGATAATTTGCTCGACTCAATCAAAAATGATGAGCAAAGAGGAAGGACATATGATCAAAATACAAGGCTTGCACCCTGAGTATGTCACAGATGAGGAGGGGAACAGGAAATCGGTGATTCTTCCCATCTCAGATTTCCAAGAATTGATCGAGGATATCGAAGATCTGGCGGCCATTGCCGAAAGGAGAGATGAGCCGACGGTTTCCCATGAGGAAATTCTCAACGGATTGAGGAATGATGGCCTTATATGATATCGAATGGAAGCGTTCTGCGAGAAAGGAACTGAAGAAGCTACCCAGAGAGACCATTCCAAAAGTGATGACCGCTATTGGGGGATTGGCTGAATATCCACATCCCATAGGAAGCAGGAAGATCATCGGTAGCGAACATGCTTGCAGAATCCGTATCGGCGATTATCGAATTGTCTATTCTGTTGAGTCTGGCAGATTGGTGATTGAAATCATCAGAGTCAGACATCGAAAGGACGTTTATCGAAATCTCACATGACAAATCGGGCAATTTGGAAAATTGCCCTACATCGCCTCAATGCCAGAGGGAATAGGGCGAACACCCTTTCCGGTCGGGACGTGAAACGTCCCTCCCCTGTTCCACATGGAGCGTGGGAACGAGATGATTGTCACTTTGGGATTGCACCTTATACCCAACTGGCAAAAACCTTCAATTCCGAATCATCACACACTGGGCCGTCCGCCCGTCAATCTTCAGCGTAAACGGATTGTCGGTCCGGACATGCCGCATGAAGGGTGTCTCCTGAACCTCGGGCAGAGAATGGACCCATCCCCAGTCGAGATGACTCTCCTCGGAGGCTTCGTCAATGGTGATGTAATGGATCCCCAACGACGTGATGTTCTGGAAAAAATGGGACCCTTGGGACGGATCCGCCTTCAACTGGTCGTTTCTCAGTTCGATGATCGCGCCCACCCCTGAGATGTGACGCCACTGAACCGGAATTCCAAGCCACCGGTCAGAGGACCCCCATCTCCCGGGGCCCACGAGGAGATACGGACGATTCTCCTTGACCAGTCCCGCGTTGATCTGGCCGATCTCCTCGGCCATCTGCATGGTCGCCTCGGCCTTGAAGTCATCCGGTTTCACATAGACAATATCCGAAATATCCTCATTTTTTCCATTTCCAAGGGCATGTCGGGAACAGCAGAACGCGTTCTCAATCTCCTCTTCGCAGATATGTATCTTGAAACGCTCATCATCTGCGACCATGGGCCGCATCTGAAGGAAGAAGAACTCGCTCTTCCGGTTCTTGTCCGGACTCAGCTTCACCGAAAACTCGATCTCCACCGGGCACCCCATCCCCTTTCGTCCCAGTTCCAAGAGGTCGCACAGCAGACCCGGGAGAGGAAAGGTATCGTATTTGAGCACTTGGGCAAAGGTCAGGATTTTGGGCCCTTCGAGATACCCTGACTCCCGGATGCGATGCTCCTCCGGGATATAGGTCCCGGCAAGGGTTCTCACCGGAAACTCCGTGTCCGCGTCATCCACCTCCCTTTTCACCAGATTTTCATCATTCAGAAAGTTCAGCTCATCAGGATAATCCCTGATCTTCAAGGCGTAGAAGAATCGCTGGGAATTCTCCAGAATGTCATCCACCGTGGAGAACTGGGGCAGGCGGTTCGGATACCGGGGAGAGAAGCGCAATGTCTTCTCCCCTTCCACGACGGTTTTTCCGAGTCCCATCGCGATGTGGACAATCCCCTCCTCAGGTTTCATGGGAGCGACCGGATAGAAGTTGTGGGACTGGGCCACCCCGGAGATTGAGGGGTAAAACCAGTCTCCCCACGCCGAACCGCCCATCTCCTGGATGATCACCGCCATGGACTCCTCCTGGGCATGGGCCGAGACGTTTTTGGAAAACGCCTTGGGCCCTTCATAATAGGTGGAGGCATAGACCAGCTGGGTCGCGGTGATGAGATGCCCCAGCCGTACGGAGATATCCGCGTGATTGTTCGGAATCATGTAGGTCTCATAAAGTCCGGCATATGGCTGAAACTGGGCATCTTCCAGCAGACTGGAGGAACGGACGGAGAGGGGATGGCTCACCTGATTCAGAAAGACCTCGAGTTTTCTGGCCAGCCAATCCGGCATCTCCGCATGCAAAAACTTCTCTGTCACCTCTTCATCCATGAACGCGTCGCTCGCGAGATATTTCAGCTTGTTCCGGGTGACAAAGGACTCAAACCCGTCGGTCGTGACCACCAAGGTCTTCGGAACCCGGATGGTGATATCCGGGTATTTCTCATGTAGCTCCGAGTCCTGCTGGAGCATGGCCGACATGAAGGCCAGTCCCCGGGCCTTGCCCCCCAAGGAGCCTTTGCCGAGTTTGACAAAGTCCATGATGTCCGGGTCGAAATTATGACTCCTGAACCGGGCCACCACGCCCTTCTGACGCAGTTTCCGCAACTTATGAATGTTGGAGACCAGGTATTCCCGCATCTCCTCTGTGTTGCTGAAATTGCAGGCATCAACTTTCCGGAGTTCCGAGGCGAGGAGAATTTCAGAGCGTCCCATGATCCATCTGGAAAAATGATTCTGTTTCGCGTGATGCCAGAGGGATTCGTCCGGTATCTCGGAAAGCTTCCCCTCAAGGGTGCGGAGGCTGCGGGCCCGGCCGATTTCCGATCCGTCCGGCATGCGGAAGACAAAATCTCCGAAACCGAGATGGTTCAGAAAGAAATTCCGCACATCCGTGAGAAAGCCTGGGGAGTTTTTGTCAATGAACATGGCGGGAATCTGGTTCGCCCTTTCCCGGTTCTCCGGCTCCGAACTCATCAGCAGCAACGGAAGGTCCGGCATGTCCGCCTTGACATGGGAGAGCAGAAGATGCCCCGCGTCCCCGCATTCTTTTCCCTGTTTCGGAAAACGGGTGTCGGATATGATGCCGAAGAGAAAGGAACGGTACGTCTCATAAATCGCCATGGCCTGATCATAACTCTTGGCCAGAAGGATTTTGGGTCTGGCCCGCATTTTGAGGAGCCGATGCTCCTCATTCAGCCCCTCTCCCAAGACTTTCTGGGTCTGCTTGACGATCTCCTTGTAGATGAGGGGCAGAAAAGAGGAATAGTAGAGTGGAGAGTCCTCCACCAAGAGCAGGACACGGACCCCGGCCCGTCGGGCATCCTGTTCAAGATTCAGACGGTCTTCCGCGTTTTTCACCAGAGCGAGAAGGAGATCGGAATTGCCGGACCAGATGAATATATCATCAATTCCGGAGCAATCCTTGTTTTCCGGAGGCGGGTAAATCCCTCTATGGCTGTGTCCCAGAAGAATGACGGGCATCTCCGGCTTTATCTTCTTTATCTCGAGCCCGAGGCGGAACGCGTCCATCTCTTCGAGATGCGGCATGGTGATCACCATGTCGAATCTTTTGCTGTCCAAAAGCGCCATCGCCTCGGAAGCCGAAGATATCCGGGTCACCCGGGGGGGGAGACTCAGATTCAGGCCCCTGTATTCATTGATGATTCTTGACGCGAGACTCTCATCCTCCTCAATGATGAACGCGTCGTAAGGACTGGAGACCAGGAGGATCTCCCGTATCTTGATGGACATCAGTTCATGGAACACTTTGAACTGCGTATAAAACTCTTTGGGCAAATAGCTGACTTTTGAATCCATAACTCATCTTTCGTGATTTTGGAATGCGGTGAGCGGGAGCGGTGAGCGGTCACCGCTGACCGCTCCCCCTAACCGCATAGGTTGAAAGTCTTCGATCTGCTGATTGATTTTTTTATTTTGGCATTTGATCCAAGTGCTGTCAAGAGCAAAGAGCAATCCGTACCAAAGCATGTGTCATTCCTGCGAAAGCAGAAATCCGTTTGGTCAACTTGGCACGGCCGATGAGACGAAGTGCCGGCAATGGATTTCGCTCACGACACTCCAGAAATTATTCAAGCCGGATGAAAAATCGGACTGTCAGTGAGGACAAATAAAGCTATCGTTTTCAGTTGTCCGGAGTGCCAAGATGAAATTTTGGCCGAGCCGAAGGCGAGAGCAAAGGAGGCGGAGCCTCCGGGCATACGTTGCGAGGCGGAGCCTCGCAACGAGGGTGGGAAAAATCTTGACAACAACATGGCGCATGCCCATCTTACAAGAATAAGGCTGACGATGCCTGCCACATGGCCCTAACCTTCTGACATCATATCATAATGATCGGCATCTGTTAGCATATTCAATAGAATCGTTTTTCTCAAAGTGATGGTTTTACGCGTGACTCGTGATGCGTGATTTGCCACGTTTCACGCTTCACGCATCACGTTTCGCTTTTGAACCCAAATCCGACCATCGCCACATCATCCTGTCTTTCTGTGTCCCCCTTGAATGATTTAAACGCGCTGAGAATCCGCTCCCGCTGCTCTTCAAAGGGGAGGTCGCTGTTTTCTTTGAGCAGGATTTCAAAGCGTTTTCTGCCAAATTTTCTGAATCCGAAGCGGCTGGCCTCATCTCTGGTGAGCTGGTCCCAGAACCCGTCGGTTGACATGTAGAAGGACATCCCCTTTTCAATCGGCAATGTGTGATTGGTGAATCTGAATTTCAAATCAGATTTCTTGTATCCGATACTCTGCTTGTCACCCTTGATAAGGGTCATCTCATTGTTCAGGGTGTAAAACAGGGGCAGTTTTGCCCCTGCATAAGTCAGCTCAAAGGCTGTGCGATAAGTGTCTCTCAGCCTGACCACACAGACAGCCGCATCCAAGCCATCATCGGAAAGTGCGTATTCCTTATCCTGCTGAAGCGTTGTCTTGACAATGAAATTCAGGCGGTTCAGGATCCGGGCGGGATCGTGGCATCCCTCATCTTTGACCACTCTCTTCAGGGCCGAAGAGGCGATCATGGTCATGAAGGCCCCCGGGACCCCATGGCCGGTACAGTCAATCACAGCGATCACAAGGCCACCGTCAAAGAGATCAACGAAGAATATGTCTCCGCCCACAATGTCCCGAGGCATCCAGATGAAAAAGCTGTTCGGGAGGAATGTTTTCACCTCGATCAGGTTCGGCAACAGAGACCGCTGGATCATTTCAGCGTAATGCAGACTGTCCGTGATCTTCAGGTTCGCGGCCTTCACTTTCTCAAGCGTCTCGTTCAGTTCCCGGGTCCGCTCTTCCACCTTCCGTTCCAGAAGTTCGGCAGCCTGACGCTTCTGATCCAACTCTCTGCGATGGCGCTCGATCTCCTCTGCCTGGGCCTTTGTCTTATACCGCACATATCCGAACAACGCGGCCACCCCAGTCATTCCGTAGAGGAAGTAGGCCCACCAAGTTTTCCACGGCGGTGGCGTGATGGTGATCACGACAATTGAAGCCCCTTCTTCATTCCATATCCCGTCATTGTTCGATCCTTTGACCCTGAAGATGTATCTGCCGGCAGGCAGATTGGTATAGGTGGCAAAGCGTCTGCTTCCCGAGTATATCCAGTCTTCGTCAAAGCCCTCCATCTTATACGCATACTGATTCTTCTCCGGGGATGCGAAGTGCAGGGCCACAAATTCAAATGAGAACACCCGCTCTTTGTAAGACAAGCTGATCTTCTCCGCGTACTCCACCGGTTTGTTCAGAGGGGAATCGTCGCTCACTGGCACACGGTCGTTGAATATCCGGAAGTCGGTGATCACGATATCCGGCGGATACGGATTCTCCCGTTTTGATGGGTAGAACGCGTTAAAACCGTTGATCCCGCCGAAAAACATCTCCCCCTTCCTGTTCTTGTGATAAGCGCCCACATTGAACTCATTGCTCTGCAATCCGTCTCTCACATCATAGCTCTTGAAGGTTTCCTTTCGAGGATCAAACTTTGACAACCCCTTGTTTGTGCTGAACCAGAGATCCCCCTGTCGGTCTTCCAGTATGCCGTAAACCGTCTCATTCGGCAGCCCTTGTTTCTCCCGGTACCGGGCAAAGGTTCCCCTTCCTCGGTCAAACCGGTTTACCCCCCCCAAGGTTCCCACCCAGAGAATCCCCCGCTGATCTTCGCAAAGAGAGATCACCCAGTTGTCACTCAGGCTGTTCGGATCATCCGGATCATTTTTGTATCGGACAAACCCCATTTTCTCCCGATCCAGACGATTCAGCCCATCCTCGGTTCCGATCCAGAGCTCCCCTGACAGATCCTCATAAATGGCCCAGACGTCGTCATGGCTCAGACTGTCGGGATCACCCGGGTCATGCTGGTGGGGGAGGAACTGCTCCTTTTCCCGGTCGAATTCATACAATCCGGCCGGTGTTCCGATCCAGAGGATGCCCAGCTGATCTTCATGGATCGCCCGAATTTTGTTATGACTCTCCTTGTCGGTGTCGTTCAGATAGAGGGTGAATTCCCCGGTCTGTCGGTCAAATTTGTTCAATCCCCCATACGTTCCCAGCCAGAGTGTGCCAGCCCGGTCTTCGCATAAGGCCCAGACCTCATTGTGACTCAGACTGCGGGGATCATTCGGATTGTTTTTGTAATGGGCAAATTTCCCTTTTTCCCGATTCAGACGATTGAGCCCCGTGTCGGTTCCAATCCAGAGCATGCCTTGGCGATCTTCACAAAGAGACCAGACCGAGTTGTTGTTCAGGCTGTTCGGATCATTGGGATCCTTTTTGTAATGGAAAAACTGCTCCTTCATCCGGTCAAACTTGCTCAGTCCGCCGGTATAGGTTCCGACCCAGAGGATGCCCGACCGGTCCTCCCAGAGGGACCAGACCACATTGTGGCTCAGGCTGCGGGGATTGTCCGGATCATGCTGATATCGGATGAAGTGCCCTGTTTCCGGGTCAAATCGGTTCAAGCCCCCGCCTTCGGTTCCGATCCAGAGGACGTGTTCACGGTCTTCATAGATTGCTCGGACCTCGTTGTGGCCCAAGGTCCGGGGATCATCCGGATCATGCAGGTGTCGGACAAACTGCCCCTTTTCCCGATCAAACCGATTCAGCCCGGCATCGGTTCCGATCCAGAGGGTGCCTGAGTGGTCTTCGATGATGCACCTCACACTGTTGTGACTCAGGCTGGAAGGGGATTCGGGCTGGTGTCTGTAGTGAACAAATTCCCCCTTTTTCCGGTCGAACCGGTCCAGTCCGTCTTCGGTTCCGATCCAGAGCAGACCGCCATGATCCTCAAGTATGGCCCTGACATGATTATGGCTCAGGCTCTGAGGAAAATGGGAATTGTGCTGATATCGGACGAACATTCCCTTTTCCCGGTCAAACTGATTCAGTCCCCCACCCTCGGTTCCGATCCAGAGCACTCCCTCACGGTCCTCGTATAAGGTTCTGATATTGTTGTGGCTCAGGCTGTGAGGGTTGTCCGGATCATGCGGATATCGGACAAATCTCCCTTTTTCCCGATCAAACTGATTGAGTCCCCCGCCTTCGGTTCCGATCCAGAGCATTCCCGCACGGTCTTCATATAAGACCCGGATGCTGTTGTGGCTCAGGCTGTCCGGGTTGTCCGGGTCGTTTTTGAACACGGTGAAACTGTATCCGTCATACTTGTTCAGCCCGTCCCAAGTGCCAAACCACATAAAGCCCTTTCTGTCTTGGAGAATACAGTGGACGCTGCTTTGAGAAAGCCCCTGTTCCACAGAGATCCGTTCAAATTGTATCTCATTCCGCTGTGCGTGAACTTCGGCCGGCAGGCTTGGAGCGAACAGAATCATGACGAGCAGAATGACGATGCATAAGTGTTTGTCCGCAGTCCTCCCAGCTTGGCACTTCGCCCTGTTTTGACATTCCATCATTATATTTTTAAACCTTTTAGCTGTAAGGAATCGGGTCCAAACAACTTTCCCATTTGGATGAACAGACCGTGCGCCCGCATTGGCAGGCGACAGATGAAATGGGCAAGTTGTTTGGTCACATCAGGTTCCATTCCCGCACAGATATGAAGCACCGTGATGGTGTCACGAAGATCAACACCCGGTTGTTAACATCACCCCATGTCAAGGTGATGTCACTCGTTTTGCAACCAAGATCTTGGCGTGGTACGAGTGGGTCAGGAGCCACTGCAAGGCTTTCCAATTATCAGCAGATATGAACCTGAACTGAACGACGATCTTATGGATGTGCGATCACCAGAAGCGTACGGGCCCGGCGCAACACACAGTGGAGTGCCCGATGCAGGTTTTCGGGATCGAGCGCGGCAAAGCTTTCGTCCAGAATGATGATCTCCGCGTGTTGAAGGAGCGTACGCGCAAAGTGTACGGACGCGCCATGAAAACCCGATCGTCCAATTCCCTGAAACTTGTCCCCGACGTCTTTTATCGGGGATCTGAAACCGGGTTTCATCATCATCAAACCATAAGTGTAAACTTTAAGGAACAACTTCCCCATTTCCCCGCCCGACACCGGGCAGAGGGCAAGGAAGGGAACATGTCTGAAAATTTGTCGCAATTCAGGCTTAAGTTTAGATATACCAACAATCAATATAATTTATGATCAATCATTTTTCAAGTAATTTAACAACACACGCTGCACTCGGTTCAAATAGGCAAAACCGAACCTCTGCCGACGGTGCCCGGTTCGGATGGGCTCATCCGAATCCTCTGGCGGATTTGGCAATCCGCCAAGAGCGGGGAATGGGTGCCCGGTTCGGATGGGCTCATCCGAATCCTCTGGCGG
>JAOZRQ010000639.1 GCA_029940115.1 Desulfobacterales bacterium | reverse complement strand
TACAGTCTGAAGGATGATGGAGAGCCGATCATACTGACAATCAGCGGAACGGATTTTGTCGAAGAAGGGCTTGAAGTTTATCTCGGAGAGGAGGAATGCGTCATTCTTGAGGACGCAGCCTCGCTCACCGAGATCAGATGCGAAATCCCCGCCATCTATGCGGCAGGTGATGTTGAAGTGAGGGTGATAGATCAATATGGGCAGGAGAATGAACAGACGGATGATTGTTGCGCCTATACCTTCAAAACCATCTCAGGTGCTGAAAGAGACGCTCTGATTGAACTTTATAAAGGAACAGATGGCGACTATTGGTTCCATAATGACAACTGGAAGGATAAATCCGGCGAATTTGGTGAAGAAGGCACCGAATGCAAATGGTATGGAATCATCTGCGGCTATGATGATGAGGTAGCCGGTGAGGTCTATGTCGCTGAAATCAATTTGGATGATAACAATCTTGTGGGAGAACTTCCATATTCCATGGGAGATTTTTCAGGGCTAACACATCTATCGTTGAAGAAGAACGAATTGAGCGCCAACATCCCTAATCAGTTGGGCAACTTGTCATCCCTGACATATCTGAATCTGGCAGGCAATCAGTTGACATTGAGCGGAGATTTTCCGTTGTTGGACAATCTGCCAGAAGATGCCGAATACGACTTTTCCCTGAACGCGCTTGAGCCGGACAATTCTGTCATCATTGACTTTCTGGACATGGTGCAGAGCAAGTGGAAAGATACGCAAACCATGGCCCCTGAAAATCTCCGCGTGTTTGGTGATAAAATACCGACCTCCGTTACTCTGACGTGGGATATGATTGACTACACTGATAAGAACGGCGGATATGAGGTCAAATATAAGCTCAGTTCTGAAGAAGATGACGCATACAAGCGATTCGGCATCACCGCAAACAAATTCATGAAACGCATGACCGTGACCGGTCTGACCCCTGGTGAAAACTATGATTTTCGCATCCAAACCCTCACCAAGGGGCATCTGGAAAACAAAAATGATGTTCGCAGCGGATTCAGATATCTGATGGATATCTCTGTTCCTGAGGTTGCTGAACTGAAGACCATCCAAGTCACCCCAACGAGACTGAATATTAGCGAACCGGGTGGAGAAGAACCGCCCCATTCCGACGAATTGGCAATTGAACTCTCAGACGAACCGGCTGAAGGTGAAGAAGTGATCATCCGTCTCTACGTTTCAGACGGGAGTGAATGTTCCGTTTTTCCCCCATCTGTCACGCTCAACAAAGCCAATTGGGAAACCGGTGAGACTGCCACAGTGACTGCGGAGGCAGACCATATCGTTGACGGGAGCCAAAGCTGCGTCATTTTCACTGAAATATCCGACCATCTGAAAGCGGCTTATAAAGATCCGGACGATGTGAATGTTGTCGTGTTGGACCGTGACAAAGGGGTCCGGGTGAGTCATCTCTCCCCAGGCGGAGGCGCGATGGGTGAGGCATTGGAGGTGACAATCGAAGGCTTCGGTTTTGACGACTCCTCTGAAATCACGATGAAAAATCAGGATGGAAAAAGGATTTCGATTCCGCGTTTTAACATAGAGAACGGAGGGACGAAGATCACCTTCACACTCCCAGAGGAAGAGACATCTGGCC
This sequence comes from Desulfobacterales bacterium, assembly GCA_029940115.1. Taxonomy (GTDB): domain Bacteria; phylum Desulfobacterota; class Desulfobacteria; order Desulfobacterales; family 4be13; genus JAOZRQ01. Next base: position 1,985 of record JAOZRQ010000639.1, on the reverse strand, counting down.
TGGAACGCCTTATGCTGACCCAAGTATGCAATGGGCTTGAATGCTGGCAACCGAGTGACTATGATATTTATCGTATTGACCTCAATGATCCTCGAAAGCAGTTGAGAGCGATCATTGTGGCTGGCGGAGGCCCGTATGACAATGTGCTATGGACCGCCACACAGACCTGTACGGATAAGGCATATCGCACCCTCATTTCTCAGGGCTACACCCCTGAGACTATTCAGTATCTGAGCGCGGGAAGGCACATCAACATCACTGGCGACAACAACGACATTGATGGGGATGCCACGCTTGACAATCTGCAAAACGCCATAACCGTGTGGGCCAAAAAAGATGTTGACCGGAATGGCGACCCGCTTGAGATCGTGATTTATATGACGGATCATGGTGGAGATAAGGAATTTCATCTGAATCTCGATCCGAAGAATAAGGAGATCGTCTATGCGAGTCAGTTGGATGGGTGGCTCGATAATCTGCAACTTTCCGATGATCTGCCAAAAGATGTGAACTTGATATTCATCTATGACGCATGCGAGTCGGGAAGCTTTCTCTCAGACGAGATGGCACCCCCGCCAGGGAAGAAGCGTTATCTTGTCACCAGTACCGAAGCCGGCAAACGGGCTTGGTTTCTGGACGACGGGCAATTCTCCTTTTCCTATCATTTCTGGGAGAAAGTTCGTCTGACTGGAAAGCTTTACTACTCCTTTCTCAAAGCTAGAGTCAGAATGGCAATGGATCAGACCGCTCTAATCCACGGAAATGGCCTAAGCGTGAAAGAGGATGACATAGTAGTTGTCAATCCTTATGGCAACATAACCGTCAACGGAGCCCCGATTGATGTGGATGTGAACATCGGCAGAGGAAAAGAGGCTGCGCCAGGTTCTCAGACTCTAATGCTGGAGGAAGACAAAGTTCTCCACTGCTGGAATACTGAAACAATCTCGGCCCGTTGCATCCTGCCTGGCTGTAGTGAACGCGACATCACCCAAGTGAGGGCAAGGATCAAGCTGCCTTATGAATCCGCTTATGATGATCCTTCGGACCCGGCTCTCTATCCGGCTTCCATACCACTTTCTCATCAGGGGAATGGGCTTTATGATAAAATTTATGATGGCTTTGAATATAAAGGGGATTATACGATTTATGTTTGGCCGGTTGATCTCAGTGACGACCCTTTGGATCACAAAGAACTCCATGTGTTCAAAAAAGGATGCCAACACATCCTGTTCAGACTCACCGACCAGTCCATAAAGGAATTGAGAGATCTCCTCCGCAATCCCATTCCCGATGACGTCATTGACCAACTGGTTCCCCTGAAGGGCCAGACCTATACAAGCGAGGCAGAATTTATGGAAGCGGTGGCGCAGGCCATAAAGGATATCGAGGATATTGATATTGAGGAATACAAGCCTCAGATACTGAACTGTGTCAAGCCGGTGCATCCGTATATCCGCTTCAAGTTGGATGGAGCCGCTTTGGAGAAGCTGGAATCTGAGATTGAGGATCAGGACGTCATGGCCAAACTGGAAGCTGTTAAAGAGACGATCTATGCAAATGAAGATGATTTTCTTAGTGAATTGGCGCTGAGTGAGGATGAGACGCAACAGCATCAGAAGCTGATATTGGAGAGCCTTGCCCCTGCCAGACCGTTTGTCCGTTTCCAAGTGACTGAACAGTGCGTGGATGAGAATCTCTCCGACCTTGACAATGACATTGTCAGGAGACTGAAAGAACTAAATGGGGTGTATGCAGACGAATGGGCGTTCATCGGCGAATTGAAAGACGGATTGGATCAGGAATATCAGGAACAGGTGGACGAGAACAGAGACCTGATTCTGAGCCATGTTGAGCCGGTCAGTGAATTTGCCCGGTTCAAAGTCACCGAGCAGACGGTTCAAGAATTAAAAGAGGTCGGACTTCCTGACACCCTCGTCACCGCTGTGGAGAATCTGAAAGGCCAGGCTTATACAAGCGAATGGGCG
>JAOZRQ010000638.1 GCA_029940115.1 Desulfobacterales bacterium | reverse complement strand
CATCCAGCATCCAACATCAAGCATCCATCCAGCATCCAACATCAAGCATCCATCCAGCATCCAACATCAAGCATCCAACATCCAGCATCAATTTACAGCCACGTCTCAGGCACATTGATCATATCCTCAGGTTTCAGTTCGAGATCCGGGATGAGCCCCTGTTTCACCTGATTCAGGTCGATGTTGATGACTCTCTGTCCGCCATTCACTCTGCGTATGATCCGGGTCCGATGGGGCGCGGCGAACCGGGTGAAACCGCCGGCCATGATGCAGGCGTTCAGGGCAGTCATCTTTGGCTGATATTCATATGCGCCCGGATTTCTTATCTCTCCCTCCACATATATTTTGTGTTCGGTTTTTTCCTCCTCTTTTTTGAAGGGGATGTAAACCACGTCTCCAGATCGAAGAAGCAGATTGTGGCTCATGTCTGCCTTATCCAAAAGTCCGTTCAGATCAATTTTCTTCGATTTGCTGTGAGAGAGCAGGTTCGTGACCTCATGGCCGCCCACGATCTGCTCTGCCGCGTCACGCAACACATAGGCGAGTTCACCCCTGTCGGGTGAGACCCCGCCGGCTTTTGCAATGAGCGTCATCAGAGTGGCCTTGCTTCTTGTCTCATACAGTCCCGGAGCTGCCACAGCGCCGGCGATGTAGTATCGAAGGCTGTGATACTCTTTGATGTGAATGTTTATCTGGGGATTGACAAAATAGTCTCTTGCCAAAGGTTCGAATATCCTGTTTTCCAATTGAGAGATCGTCAAGCCTTCTGCTCTGACGGAGCCGACGAACGGGACATTGATCATGCCATCGGCGTTCACTGTCAGATCAGCACCCTGTTGCATGTCACCACCCGCATGGATGGTCAGGCTGAGGACATCTCTCGAGCCGATGTGATATGCCTCATCTTGGGCAAGGGCGTCCCCCTGAAACATCAGGAACACGATCTGAAACAGGGAAAGGATGTTGAATAATAGCCTTTGATCATTCATAAGCCCTCCTTTGCATAAGCCCGATGTCTCTTATCGGGGAGAAGAGGGCCAAGTAATCTGATATAATCAGCAAGTAATGGATTCAATGCTATTTTTCTCCATGACCCTCATACGTCATGCCTATATGCAAAGTTATCTGGTGCCCGGATCATACCGGAAATCAATGTTTCCCATGACATAGGCATTTCCATAATCATTTTCGGCACGGTTGGAATCTCTCTCCTCATAACCGGTCGTGAGGTTGAATGCCAGCCAGTCGTTGAACAGGTAGCCGATGGCCGCCGAAATGTTGCATGTCTCGTCTTCTCGGTCATTCGTCTCATAATCACTGGTTCTGTATGTCGCCTTGATCTCTGTTGGCAACCTTTTCCGAAACGTGTGCCCTGCACCGAGGGTGAAGCGATTGTCTTTGAAATAGGAATTTCCGCGGCCGGCGTCATTGAAATTTCGTTCCGCCGAAAGGCTGACATGGCTTCCTGTCCTGCTTTTCCAAGAGGTGAGGAATCTGTAAGAAAAGGTCTCCATGTCATTCAGATCGCTGTCGTTGAAACCGCGTTTGTGATATCCGAGTCCAGCCTCAAATGAGAGATGGTTGAGCTGTTTCACAAATATGAGATGGAGCTGATCCGATGTGTAATCCGATGTCGCCATGTCATAATCCCTTTTCCATCGGCTGTACTGGAGATCAAGATGGGTCGCGGGGGTGAAGTTGTAGATCATATCCACGGTTCCTCTGTGCTCCACAGAGTCTTCAGCCTCGGAATCGTACTCGGTCAATGTGTTCCGATAACGCAATCCGATGCTGAATCTCTCCCTGAATTCATATAACACCGAGGGGGTCACCCGATTGATGAAATATTTGTCCCTAATGACGGAATTGTTGAATCTGTCCGATCTGGCCGGGTCCCGGGTGATCTGGAAGCTGTCTTCCAAACCCGCTGTGAGTCTGGAGGAAGGCTGAATTCTGGCTGACAAATTCAAGGTGTGTCCCAGATAATCATCTTCGTCTCCGTCATGATAATTGGCGTTCAGGGTGTAGCCGAAAAGGAGGTTGCTTTTCCCCGTCTCATACCCCAGATTGATCCCCGGTTGAAACGCGTAAGTGTAAACCGTTTTCTCATCATTCTCTGATTTGTGAAAGTTGCTGTCCATCCTTGAACTGATGGTGATCATCGGCACGATTTTCACCTTGCCTCCTCCCAAGGCAACCTCCTGAGAATCTTCCGCGACAATCTCCTCGGTATCAAAGGATACCATCGGTTTCAGATCAACCTCCCCCACGGCGATTCCTGTGATTGAAAGAGAAAGCAACATCATCATCGCACTGATCAGTAAAGACCTGTATCCCATAACCAAACTCCTTTCCGTACTACTTGATGGAAATTTGAACATAATGTTTGTCCAATCTTTTTGTTGAGGGTTGTAGTCCATAAGTGCAAACTTGAGTATTTTAGAGGCCTGTGAACGTGAACGTGACAGTGACCTTGAACATGAATGTGAAGTTGAAGTTGAACATTAACTCTGCGTGAACCAAAGGTTTAAGCTCAAGTTCACGTTCAAGGTCACGTTCACGTTCAAGGTCAGGTACTGGACTACAAACCTGTATTTCGATTGTCAGCCGCAAGTGTGCCGAACATTCTTTTCATCTCTCTGACTGTCTCTGTAAGACGCTTTGCCATCTTGGTGCCTTGGATGCTTTTGGCCTTGTTCGCGAGTGCCGAGGTTTCGTTTGCAATTGTTCTGAACGCCTCACGGATTTCACGGACTTCCTGTCTCTCAAGCAGGTTGTCGTTGACTTGATATGTTGCTTGGGTCAGTTTCTTGATCATCCGCTCACCTGCCCCGATGGTTCTGTCAAACTTTGCCCGGACATGATTCAACATGTCCAGGCCGATGGTTTTCATATTTGCATCCCCTCCTCCGGCCTCTTGGAGAAAAGAGGCGGCCTTGTCAAACAATTGGGCCCATTTTTCAGAGGGCATTTCCGGATTTGAAATCGGGAAAAGCAGAAAAACGATGGTCAGCAAGGTGGTAAATAAGATAGGCGGTCTCTGCCTCTGAGAATTGATAATATTTGCCATGATGTTTCCTCCTTATTTTTGCAGTGTCAAAGAAACCCGGTTTTTTCCCGAACGGGCCGACTCCTCTGCCAGAAAAAGCCGGGTTTCTTTGCCATTGATTTACAGACAACCGGGTTTTTCAAGCCAGTTTCTTTCCATGACCGTTGAATAGCAATTTATGTTGTCAGCAAAGACAAGTCAATGGGGTGCAAAGGGTATTCAGCAGGGGCGAAAACCCTACTCCCTCAGTGGAAATACCCTCCCATGCAAATCAAGTTTGTGAGTTTGTGAGTTGGTGAGTTTGTGAGTGAGTTGGTTGCTGTGGGGTTCAGGTTTGATTGTTGCCCACGCGCCATCTTTCACCATTTTTTTGCCTTGGTGCGAAAACTTGTGTCCCAGTTTTTGGCAGAAGACTTATCCTTGGCTCCAAATCCAACGCAGGCTTTCAGGGTGCCGGCTCAAGCGTGAGAGAGCTCAAGCAGGGGAGTGCAGGAAGGGCGGTCCCATTGCCCTTCAACCTTCACAATCTGAGTCTCATTGCCTCTCAACCTCGATGACTGAGCAGCC
>JAOZRQ010000637.1 GCA_029940115.1 Desulfobacterales bacterium | reverse complement strand
TTCATTGCCGGGAAACCAATTCAAACAAGCGTTCTTGTCCCGTAGGGACAACTGAAAATAGCCCGGCAATTCATTGCCGGGAAACCAATCCCCCCATTTTTTGTCCCGTAGGGACAACTGAGAATAGCCCGGCAATTCATTGCCGGGAAACCAATTCAAACAAGCGTTCTTGTCCCGTAGGGACAACTGAAAATAGCCCGGCAATTCATTGCCGGGGAACCTGTGATGATCTTCCCGCCGAAGTCACTCACCCTGCTTCACCCAGAGTTCCTTCCCCCTGAAGACAACGGCGAGCTTCAGAATGTCCCGTATCCCCGCCGCCTCCAATTCCGTGGCATAACCCCTGTCTTCGATCTGTCGCAGGGCATCTTCCAAGGCATCCTCCGGAGTCTTCTTTTTCCTTTTTTTCCATCCCCGTCATCCAGCCTCTTGAACTCGATGATGATCCCCTGCCTCTGCGGATCCATCGGCGTCAGCATCAGGTCATACCGGCCGTGCCCCGACTCCCGGTTTGATCGTATCTTGTATCTTCCGGAGAGCCAGACGAGCATCCCGAGGACCAGCGCGTGGTAAACCCTCTCCGGCTCGCCAGCCAGATCATGATAGCTCATGGTCTTGTCAATGTAATGGTCGCCGTTCTCGCGGAGATTCCTGAAGTCGGACGTGCCGACAGGCAATCGCCTTTTCGCATTTTGCTCGTTGTTCATCTTTGTTCTCCTATGTAAATCAGTTAAAGAGTTTGTGAGTTTGTGAGTTTTGTGAGTTTGTGAGTTGGTTCGGGTGCGTTTGCCACCGCGGGTTTCAGGCGAACAAACCCGGCTTCTCTGACAGCTCTGGCTTGTTGTGACTTCATCGCTAATAATTTTTAACGCGAAGCCGGGTTTTTTCGGGGGTTTTTGGCAGAAAACTTTTGTCCGTTGTGAACTACATGGATTGGGTTTAGTAAGGATGGGGCCTCAAATCCCGTCGTCCCAAAATTGATCCTTGGCTTCAACGCAGGCTTTCAGGATGCCGGCTCAAGCATGAGAGAGCTCAACAAAGGGAGTGCAAGAAGGGCGGTCCCATTGCCTTTCAGCCTCAATGACTGAGCAGCCCTTCTTGCGTCTCATTCCCCTTGATGTCAGGGAAAACCTGGAATGTCAAAAAAAATGTCGCTTTCTGGAAGAAAAGTTGTTGACATCCGTCATCCCTCATGGTGCAGGCGTCCTCGTCGGCAGAGTCGGGCGGCATCTTTTCAGTCAGCCACGAGCTGCAGATGGGAGTGTCCGCCTTCGGGGGGCATTGACATGCGAGTCATGCCCGAGCCTGCATTTGCGGGCCGGAGCTGCGATGGGAGAACACTTTGTGGCCCCCGACAGTTGCCGACATTCTTCGCATGTGCCTTGAGGCTCCACCATACCCAGGGGACTCGCACACCAAGGGCAGGCTGTTCGCGCCCGGCCTCAAGCCGAACCAACGCTCATGCTGTCGAGCGTCGGCTTTTGCAGCCGCCTGGCGGCGCCTGGGGAATGTCTGGACGTCACGGACACGGCATGATCCGGCCCTCCCAAGCCGGGGTTATGTCGCTCTCATGGCCATCATGCCTGTGCCCGTGACGCGGACGATGAAGGTCATCAGCTGTCAAAGGTCGGGGGCAAGCTTTTTCCCAAACGGGCCGACTCCCCAACTGCAAGAAAAAGCCGGGTTTCTTTCCCATCCCCGATAAAAGACGTCGGGGCAGGCCTCATCCTTCAAGTTCAATCATTCTCCCCCTTCAACACCGAAAGAAACGCGGCTTGGGGGATCATCACCTTTCCCACCATCTTCATCCGCTTTTTCCCTTTTTTCTGCTTTTCGAGAAGCTTGCGCTTCCGGGTGATGTCGCCGCCGTAGCATTTTGCGGTCACATCTTTTCTGAAAGGGGAGACCGTGCTGCGGGAGACGATCTTCCCGCCGATGGCCCCCTGGATGGCGATCTTGAACATCTGTCTCGGAATCTCATCTCTGAGTTTTTTGCAGGCATGCCTTCCCCGGTCCACGGCCCTCTCCCTGTGAACGAGCTGGGAGAGCGCGTCCACCCGCTCGCCATTGATGAGAATGTCGAGTTTCACCATATCCGTATCCCGATAATCGCTGATGTCATAATCGAATGACCCGTATCCCTGGGTGACTGTCTTGAGCTTGTCGTAAAAATCGTAAATCACTTCGGCCAAGGGCAGTTCAAAGATCATCTCCAAGCGGTTGCTGGTCAGATACTGATAATTTTTGTTGATCCCCCGCCGTTCCAGACAGAGCTTCATCACCGCACCCATATAGCGATCTGGCACGATGATGGAGGCCCGGATGAACGGCTCCTTTGTGAGCATGATCCCGCTCGGATCCGGATACAAGGCCGGGTTGTCTATGATCAGGGTGGAACCGTCGTTCATGACGATTTCATACTGAACCGAGGGCGCGGTCAGGATCAGGGAGAGGTCATATTCCCGCTCCAGCCGCTCCTGAACCACCTCAAGATGAAGTAGCCCCAGGAAGCCGCAACGGAAGCCGAACCCAAGGGCCACCGAGCTGTCCTTCTCGTAAATCAGGGACGCGTCATTCAGCTTCAGCTTTTCCAAGGCAATGGTCAGGTCCTCATATCCGTCGGACGCGACCGGATAAACGGAGGAGAAGACCACCGGCTTGGTCTCCCTGAACCCGGGCATGGGGATTTCGCAGGACTGGCCCTTCAAGGTGATGGTATCGCCGCACCGGGTGTCGCTGACAGTCTTTATCCCGGCAATCATGTAACCAACTTGGCCAGCGGTGAGTTCCTTCTGAGGGATTCGGTCAATCTGAAAAAGACCGACCTCCTCGACCTTGTAAGCGGCCCGGTTGGACATGAACATGATCATATCCCCCGGCCTGATCCTGCCCTGATAGATCCGGAAGTGGACGATGGTTCCCCTGAACGCGTCATAATGGGAGTCGAAGATCAATGCCTTCAAAGGGGCTTCCGGGTCTGCCGAAGATGGCGGGGGGAGTCGGGTGACAGTCCCCTCCAGCACATCCTCGATGCCGATGCCCTCCTTGGCGGATGCCAGAATCGCGGTCTCCGGATCTAGGCCCAAGTCATCTTCGATCTGGTTTCTGACCCGCTCGACATCGGCTGAAGGCAGGTCAATTTTGTTGATCACAGGGATGATCTCAAGATCATGCTCCAAGGCAAGATAGAGATTCGCCAAGGTCTGGGCCTCCACCCCCTGGCTCGCATCGACCAGCAAAAGGGCCCCCTCGCAGGAGGCGAGCGCGCGGGAGACCTCATAGCTGAAGTCCACATGCCCGGGGGTGTCGATCAGGTTCAGAAAATAGTCCTTCCCGTCCTTTGCCGTGTAAGGGAGACAGACCGTCTGGCTCTTGATGGTGATCCCCCGCTCCCGCTCAATGTCCATGCTGTCAAGGATCTGATCCTTGAAATCCCGATCGGATATGATATGGGTGGCTTGGATCAGGCGGTCCGACAAAGTGGACTTTCCATGGTCAATATGGGCAATAATGCTGAAATTTCGGATATTCTTCATTTCTCTCTAATTTCTGATTTGTGGTAAGTGGCATCCTTCATTTTGCCTGAAAGGTGGTTTGCACTTTTCAGTTTGCAGTTCCGCCTCTCGG
>JAOZRQ010000636.1 GCA_029940115.1 Desulfobacterales bacterium | reverse complement strand
GGGCTGTTCTCACAAGTCCCTCCGGGACAATTCCCCCAACTTGCAAATGCGCCCATGATCCCTTCAGAACAGCAACATCTTCTCATGATTCTGCTCCGCCTTGAACGCCGCGCCCGCCATGCGGAGAACCTCGCGGAACTCAGTTTCATCATCGTGAATGAGACCCTGCGCCTGGTCAGCTACCGCCAAGCCATCTTGTGGGAAAAGGGTTCTGGGAGAAGTATCCGCATCAAGGCGGTCTCGGGTGTTGACAGGCCCGACCCGGATGCCCCCTTTGTCATTTATATGCGGCGCATTCTGAAGCATCTGCTTCGTCAGCCGGATTTCGAGAAGATTCGCACACTTCAGGAAAGCGATCTGAAGGAAGACGACAAGCGCGGGTGGACGGAATGGGCCATGGGGACGGTGATCTGGTGCCCCCTGATGACACCTGCGGGAGAAATACTGGGGGGACTCATCTTCACCCGCGGGGTGCCATGGAACAAGGAGGATATCGCACGTCTTGAACACTTGGCGGATGCCTATGCCCATGCGTGGCAAGGGCTGAATTCTCGGAAATCCCCATGGCGCAGAGATATCCGGAGGGGATGGCGGAAGCGGCTCTCCCAACTGATATGGCTCCTTCTCGTTGTCTTCCTGATGGGTCTGCCGGTCAGACTTTCAGTTCTGGCCCCTGCGGAGATCGTGCCGTCTCATTTCTTGATCGTCAGCGTGCCCATGGATGGCGTCATCCAGCAATTTCATGTGGCACCCGACCAGGAAATAGAAGCCGGCCAGCCCCTGTTCCGCCTTGATGACACGGCTTTCCGCAATGAATACGAGGTCGCGAAGCGCGCGGTGAGCGTGGCCCGGGCAGCGTATAAGCGCACCGCGCAGAAGGCTTTTGCGGATAAAGAGAGCCGGGGGGATCTGCTTCTGCTAAAGGCTCAGGTTGAACAGAAGTCCGCGGAGCTCGATTACATGACCGATAGGCTGGCACGGAGCGAAATCGTTGCAGAACAGGCTGGCCTGGCCGTGTTCGGGGATGTGAACGACTGGCTCGGAAAACCGGTGGCCACAGGGGAAAAGGTGATGACCATTGCCGATCCGAACCAGGTGGAGGCGGAGATCCAACTCCCGGTTGAGGATGCCATCAATCTGGAAAAGGGCGCGGATGTGCTGATCTTCCTGAATGTCGAACCGGATCGGCCCCTGCCGGCAAGACTCCGACAGGCCAGTTATGAGGCTCAGGTGACCCCAGAGGGCACCCTCGCGTTCCGTCTCAAAGCGACATTGATTCAGAAAGAACGGATTCCCCGTATCGGATTGAGAGGAACCGCCAAAATCTATGGCAAAGAGGCCACGCTGTTCTATTACCTGATGCGCCGGCCCCTGACTGCACTGCGGCAGTATCTTGGAATGCTTCGTCCGTTTTCCGATTAGCCCGCGCGTGAAAATAGGCCGATCTCCCCAACTCCCGCCGGATTGCCAAATCCGGCGGCAATGAGGGCCGATCTCCCAACTCCCGCCGGATTGCCAAATCCGGCGATGAGGGCCGATCTCCCCTGCTCCCGCCGGATTGCCAAATCCGGCGGATAATGAAGGCAGGTGAGATCAGCAACTTGCAGACATTTACAGGGGAGTCATTATGACCGTCGTCAGTTATCAGTTGTTGTCGCTTGTCCTGAGAAACGACAGACAACAGACACTGGGCGACTTACAGGAGAGATGAAACCATGCAGACATATCTCAAGGAAAGAATCGGCAACCCCGAACTCTTCACCGGCAGGAAGAAGGATCTCGCCTACTTCCTGAACTGGGCCGACCGGATAAGGGAGGAGATATCCATGAGCACGGCGATCCTCTCCCGGAGAAAGACCGGGAAGACCGCCCTGCTCCAGAGGCTGTTCAACATCACCTTCCACAAGGACGACGGGGTGGTCCCGTTCTACTTCGAGATCAGGGAGACGGACCAGTGGCTGGCCAACTTCAGCGTGGAGTTCCTCCTCACGTTCGTCTATCAGTACCTCGCCTTCAAAACCCGGAAGCGGGAATACCTCGGCTATTCGAAGGAGAACCTGACCCGTGCGGCGAAGGCCGTCAAAAAGGAGAGGATCCGCTATCTCGCCGACGTGATCGAGGATGTCCAGGAGACGATAAGGGCGGACCGTGTGGACAATGTTTGGAATGTCGTGAGGGATGTTCCGCGAATGACCGCCGAGCATTATGATGAGAAGATTCTCCAGATCATTGACGAGTTCCAATTCATCAACCGCTTCATCTTCTGGGACAGGGAAAAGATACGGCGGGCGAAAAACCTTGCCGGCAGCTATCTCGGGACGGCGGAGTACAAGAACGCACCGCTGCTGGTGGCCGGGAGCTGGGTCGGCTGGCTGGCCCGGGATATCCTCAAAATGCTTCCCGGGAGGTTCCAGTTCCATTACCTTGGGAACATCCCCGAGGATGAGGCGGCCGAGATGATCCTGAAGTATTCCCACTTGGAGAATGTCCCGGTGTCGGCGGAGACCGTGCCGCTGATCGCGGGGATCACCGAGGGGAACCCCTTCTACATCGCCTCCCTGTTCCGCTCCAAATGTCCGGGAAGGGATCTGGCCACGGAGAGGGGGGTGCTCGGGACGCTCGAGTTTGAGACCCTTGACAGGGAGGGGGGGATCAGGGGGACTTGGATGGAATACGCGGGCTATGCCATGACGCAGTCGAACGATGTCCATGCAAAACGCATCGTCCTTTACCTGTCGAAGCATCGGGAGAGGGAGGTGCCCCGCGATGAGTTGAGGGAGATGCTGGGACTCCCGATGAGCGACTCGGCCCTCGAGAGGAAGCTGAAGATCCTGGTGAAGGCGGACATCATCGAGCAGGGATCCAGCAATTTTGACTATCGGGGGGTTCCGGACAACATCTTCGACAAGGTGTTCCGAGGGGTTTACCAGAAGGAGATCGAGGCCTTTGATCCGAAGGATGTGGCAGACGAATACAAAAGGCTGGCAGAAGGCCTGCAACGGAACAACAAACGGCTCCGTGGGGAATACGGCCATTACAGGGGGAAGTTCGCCGAGTACCTGATCATTGACAACCTCAGGTACAGGGCGCACGGGGACCCGGAGCGTTTCATGGGCATGACGGAGAATCTGCCGGACGACTTCATCTTTGCGGAGTACCGGACGGTCTGGTCCTGGTCCGGATCGCCGGTCCATCAGCGGGGGATCCAGGTGGACATCTTCGCACGGGCGGAGGAAAAAGAGTTTTCCCTCATCGGCGAGGTGAAGAACCGGAAGGCGAAGTTCAGCGTGGGGGAGGCAAGGGAGTTCCGGGAGAAGGCCGGGGAGCTGATGAGGCTTGAGGATGTCGGCAAGGCCGTGCTGTTCGTATTCTCCGTGAGCGGCTTCTTCAAGAACACCTTGGCCTATCTCGAACGGCACGGGATCGCGTGGACGAGCGACAAGCGGTGGCTGGAAAAGGAGTGAGCCGCGTCCGATTTGGTTTGTAGCTCGGGAACGAGGCGCAGAGGCTGAAGCCATGCTCCCATCCCGTCCACCGCCTGAAGGCGGGATTACAAACTTCTGGCGCATCTGAGAAGTGTAAACCATTTTTGGCATCCTTCATTTATGGTTCACATTTTTCAAGCCAAAAAGTTTGTGGTTC
>JAOZRQ010000145.1 GCA_029940115.1 Desulfobacterales bacterium | reverse complement strand
TTTGTAGTTCCGCCTTTCGGCGGTGTGACACCGCCTGAAGGCGGAACTACAAACTTTTCGCTCATTTGGGAAGTGCAAACTACAGACACGAAAGCCCTACTCGCTCATGCGGGTGGGGCTTTCTGGTTTGGGTCGGGTCAGATTTGCGGCAGGGACTTGGAAAGCTGGAGGGGAGGCGATATTCACCACATCCTGATATTGTCTCCCGCCTCTGTCCACAGCTTTTGCCGAGCGAACTTTGCCGCCGCCTTCCACAGATAGATGTTGTCGCCCCTGACCATCACATGAAAATCAAACCTGAACAAATCCCAGTCTGGATGTCTCTTTGCGATTCTTCTTAGAATAGGTTCAGCATCTCTGTCAGTGATGATTGAACTCCACAGAGACTTCGCATTATCGTAGTATTCAAGGATATCCCTGACGGCTTTGAATCTGTCGTCATATCTGTTATTTTTTCTGGTCCATTCGGAATATGTCTCCCGGAACATGTCAAACTGGAATTGCGCCTCACCGACAATATCTGAGTATTTTTTGAAGTTCACGCCGCTTGTTGTTGCCGCTGCCACCCTTTTGAGAGACATCAAGGACTTTTGAAAGGCCACCTCTCGTTTCTGTCCACCTTCCTTTTCTTTTAGGGTGGGTTCCACTTCTTTTTTCTCAGGTTCCTCTTGTTCAATAGGCACGGGCGTATTCCCAAGCTGTCTTTTGTGGCTTTCCCTCTGTTTCACGTCCCTTGCATTCTCCGGGGCTCCGGAGTCTCCAAAATGTCTGACTCCGTTTTCATCAACCCACGATGATATTTGAGCGGTTGCAATTGAAGTGAACACACATAATGCAAAGAAGATGATGATGTATTTTTTCATTTTCTTCCCTCATTTTCATATTTCCACACAATTTCAATCAGTTCCTCATATTCCATTCCATCAATGTCCTCAAGTGGCAGGCTTTCCAGCAGAGCGCACAGCACACCGATTCATATCCCAAGAACGAGTGGTATCCAACCAACTGCATATTTTTTCACCTGTCTGAGGCTTCAAATGCGTTCGGCGATCCATTTTCTTATCCTTCCATACGGGATGACAGCACCATTCGGAGCGGTTTCAATGAACTCGCTTCTGAATTCGACGTGGTGTTTGTATGCAACATCCCAACAGTCACCAGCATAGCACCTTATTCTTTTTCCTTTGTGTCTCTCAATCGTCAGAACGGCCTCCAGTATGTTGAGCGCCAAATCTGACGGACCTGCACCGCTGTAGCCCCATTCATATCCCATGGGGCTACGGTGTATGACCATGCGTGGCACATTCGTGCCAACTCCGAACTTCCTGTTTCTCACCAAGATGACGCCATCTGTGAGAGGTTTGTAAATGAGAAAGCTTTTGAAATCATCACGTCCGGGTTCGTCCCCTGATCTGTATGTCTCTTCGAGCAGTTCCTTTCTCAGGTCTTTTTGACACAAGTATTCATTCAACATTCTGTTGATGACCGTTGACTTGGAAAGACCCAATTCCACCACCTCTGCTTCCACCTGCTCATTAACCTCAATGTCTATTGTCACAGACATCTTGACCTTGTTGACCTCTCTTTTTGCCATAGATTCCTCCTTTAAGTAAGATTTTAAATAAGTTTTATATCCTACTTTTAAGAGGGTGTCAAGGAGGAAAAAACTTATTTCCCCTTTTCTTATTGGCCAGTTGCAGGGTCAAATCTCCTTGCAGAGTGCCAGAGAGATTTCAATCTCTTTGCCTTGCATTCAAGAACTTCAAACCTTTGTCGGTAATAAGCAGAAAATCGTATATCGGGGGGGCACTGCTCATGCCTGACTTATGACCTATAATACAGAAATTTGGAGTCTTGCCTGTTATTCCTTTAATGGCTTCACAAATATCTGTTTCATCGACATTCATTTTTTCTGCCAATTTTCTGCTGTCCGTGCGCTTTCCAATTTCTGCCAGATGCTTGAGAACTGAAATTCGTAATGTCGTATTCATTTGACTTTCCCGGCAATTTTTGATACCTTTCCAGAATAACGAGACTGGCTGAAGCTGGAACTTCAGCCAGTCTCTCATCACGACACTAAACTGCAAAGGAGTTTACGGCCATGACTGTTCAAGGCAGTAACACCAATTTCAGGGAATTGCAAGCCCTTGTTTCAAATTACAGGGAAACAAGTTGTCACCACGTCCCTGATCGTTGCTGAGAGGGGATGACGGGCAATTTTGTCTTGATCCCCTACACTTCCGGGGTCTTGGTCTGACCCGATCAGTTGGGCCAGACATCTGACTCAAAAAGCCTCTCATCCTTGACAACAAACAAAGCACATCGTTCACGCCTCCCGTGACTCAAAGTTTCCCCTGAGCGGTCATTTCACGCAACCTGCTGATATGATTGACGTAAACTATTTTTTTCCGCTCCGAGGTCTCCCCCAATGTCGCTTTCGGTCTGAATGCCCATGAACACAGGCTTTTCCGGTTTTCGGCATAAAGGCGTTCCCACGCTTTTTCTGCCTTTTCAAAAAGATCGTGCATTCCCGAGCAGTTGCGGGGACATTTTCATTCAAACGCCGAACATCCGGGCGATCACAGGGAGAAGGATCAGGCAGTCCGTCACTGCCAGAATGATTGGGTTGTACCATGCATCAGATGGGATGTCAAGAATTGTTTCGTTCGGGTTTGGCATTAAACTCATCGATCCTTGACTGTGCCTCCTGAATAAGAGCAGGTGCAGAATAAACATATTCAAGTATTGCTTTGATCAAGGCTTCAAGTATTGGCACCTCTTTTTCTGTAAGCTCTTGAAATGGATTAGCGTGTGCTCCGAAATTACGAAATTCCCGCATTGCATCCCCCATATCGGCAAGCTGTTTCGGAATGATTTCTCTGTCAGCCATGTCTTTCAGCTTTTTTTTAAGATTGTTTCCTTTCGCCTCCTTGTCCAAACATACGAACTCAAGAACTCGACCCAATTGTATGCCGAAAGAGTTTGAATGGCGTTTGATCTTTTGTGCTTCTGTGTAAGCCCTTGAAACGTCTTCAGGCAGACCATAAATTTGCTCTGATGCTTTTGGGTAAAGGAAAGTTTCTTCTGTCGCACCATCTGAGGGTTCATATACATATCTAAACAAAAGAATATTGTTGCAGGATGGACATTTAAGTAATTCCCAGACATAACCTATTTGACGGCCCTCTTCAATCATATAACCAAAGCATTCTCTTTCACCTGCGCTCTGCCATTCTATTTCATCATATTTAGCTTTTATCTGCATAGGGGCTTTGTTGCCACAGTGTGTACAGATCAATGGATCGGTCAACTCATTGACATCTGACATAATAATTCTCCCTTTTCCTTCAAAACCTTTACTTTCCCGGCAATTCCTGATACCTTTCCCGAATAACGAGACGGGCTGAAGCTGTAACTTCAGCCAGTCTCTCATCACGACCCTAAACTGCAAAGGAGTTTACGGCCATGACTGTTCAAGACAGCAACACCAATTTTAGGGAATTGCAAGAGAAAATGGCGTGATAATTTGCAATGGTCCACAAAATCACGCTGATCCCCTTACCGTCCCTGAATCAAACATGCATCATCAATTTTCCCTCACCCTCGCCAACCCTCCTTCACAAACTGACCGAGCTTGTCAGGGGATATCCCGGTCTGTCCTAGTCAGTCCGGATTTCTTGGGCAGCCCGATTTATCCGCAAAGTTGATCCTGCTGAAACCGTAACATGAAAGGCCGCCTCTTCTTTGGATTTTTCCGGTTCTAACTCCTTGTGCTGAAACGACTGACCTGAAAATGATGCTACACATAGCTTATAACTTTTTTTCTATTAATTCTCTAAGTTGTACCAAATCTGGGAACTTACGATAATCAAAACCTTTCTTTGCGAACTTATAGTAATCCCTTAATGGAAAACCTGGCAATATCAACTTCAAAGAAGATGCAAAGTCTTTTCCTTGGAAATAAATCAAAAAATTGAGATTTTCCATGAAATCTTTATCAAAGGCATCAATGAAAGCCTGATAAAATTTCAAGAAATTATCTTTGGTCCAAGAATTCGTTGCCAATTTTCCCTCCCCTATTTTTCTCCACGCCTCATCCCTGCAAGACTCCTCATCCAACCTTTCCGGCAACTTCCCGCTTTTGGCAGTCAATTTTGTGCCAAAGTCAGTTTCACTTGTCCGCATTTTTCCCATTGTATGCCTGACGGCTTGATAATACCTTATTTGTTCCGCGGCCTCAATGAACTTGTCTTTGACATCGTGATCTGAATCAATGGCGTATTTCTCACATAAATGTTTTTGTTTTAAAAAAGAGAAAAACAGAGAGGTGTCAAAAAGGTAGTTTTCGATGGTATTCCGGTATGAATAATAGCAATACGGTTTTTTTTCATCTTGTTCCAGCGTCGTGCTTGGGGGAATGGGTTTGTCAAAATCTCTGTCGCGAAACAGAATGTAACAGTCTGATTTGGCAATCCCTTTTTCTTTGTATTGTATAATGGCTCCAGCGCCTCTTATACCGCCGATTGGTTCGATTTGAAGATCAGCAGGTAGGCCATATATGATCTTTTCCAATATGTCGTAATCGTGACTCCCTTTTTTTCCTTCACAGTATATCGTTATGATTTTACTCATTGGGCAACCGTATGATCTGATTCTCACCTTCATCAAACATTGTGATTACAGCGTTTGAGTGCGTTGTGAAAATGAATTGATTGTCATGTCCCATTTCTGACAAGGCTCTCACAAGAGTTTGTTGCAATGGCGGATGAAGGTGCAATTCCAATTCATCAATGATGACGATGGAATTGTTGATGTTCCAACGAGTGAAGTCCATCAATATTGGAAAAATGGCTCTTTCCCCGGCAGACAGACCTGACATTTCATATTGGGCCTGTCCGGAGTGCAAAAAGAAATCGGGAGCTTTTGCCTGCTCGTATATGTCAAAGCGAGGTGAGGATCCCACAAAACTTCTGTTAGGGAACACCTTTTTGTACAACCTCTCCAAATTGTCATAAAAATCAAATTCCCCTTCTCTGATTGCCCGTTTTTTCTGCTGAACCGCAGAATGATAATTGTGGGCACTCGCCAAAAAACTTCTGATGTCATCCAATCGTGACGTCTTGTCATCCAACAGATTTGTGATGTTGTGTGAATTTCGCTGTTCTGTGTACCAATAGATGTTTCCAACATCTTCAAAAAGCAGATTTTTTTGAGGGGTCAGACGTGCCAACCTTTTTGCATATTGATAGCCATGGAACTGATAAAAAACTTCCTTTGGCCCCTTTGCAACAGTTTTGCCTGTCTGATAATCAAAAAAAAGGGTGACGCTTTTGTCTGATCCTGGCAAACCCAAACGCCTTATCCCAATTTCTTTGAGACGACTTGCATATTCCCGGGTTCTTTCTATTTCATCATCATCAAATATGATCTCAGCTTCCATTCCAAGCGGAAGTTGACCCGTTTGCAGGTGCCTGTATTCAAAACCCGGCCAATCCAATTTTTTGGGGTCAAACCGTTCTCTGACAGCGGATGCCAACAATATCACGATTGCCTGCAAAATGGACGTCTTGCCCGTTCCATTGTTGCCAACAATCAGCGTCATTTCATTTACAATCTCCTCAGAATCTGTGAATGAAAAGGTTTTTGGTTGCAAGAACATTTTGTAATTTTGCAATGTCATTCTTTTTATCTTCATCTCTTATGCCAGTTCTCCGTTTGAAACTTAATGTAATACAGCATGAACAGCTTGTCAAGCTTATCTCCCGGTGATGGGGGAATTGAGCGGACTCACCACTGTTCAATGGGGTGGTCATGGTTCAGATGTAGGCCGTCTAAAAACGCCGGTTTTCAGCCATGTCTTTTGCCCGACTTTCGGACCCGGCCATGTCGTCCCAAACGCTTGTCCTGAAAGGATTTGGCCGGGCAAAAAGTTGGGCAGGCAAAATTGGCTGATTTAGACGGCCTATGGCTTGACCTGGGCCGTCTAAAATGCCGTTTTCAGCCATTGTTTCCTGCCCGACTTTTGGCCCCGCAAAATTTGGCCGCAATGCCCATCTCATCAAGAATCGGGACAAAATGGGAGGGCCGAAAGGGAAATTAGCTGATTTGGACGGCCTAGGCTTGACCTGATTAAACAGATCTGTGTACAGGACAAAAATTCGGGAATGGGCGAGAAACCCGGCTTTTTCCCAAGCAAGCCGACTCCCAACTGCAAGAAAAAGCCGGGTTTCTTTCCTCAAATCATTTTTTTGTCCTGTACACAGTAAACAGATACAAAAAATTGTCAAACTTGACAGGATCATGCCATATGGTTTATGGGATGTCAATCTGCAATCATGAAAAATATCAATGACAGGTTGCTGCCGGCAATGGAACAATTTGAAGGAATGACAGGGGTTTGCCCATCACCTCCTTTTTTTCAGCCGATCCGCCAGCGATATGATCTTGGAATCTGGATCACCCTTCGGCTTTTCAGATTCTTTTTCCTGATCCTCATCCGCCGCTTCCGGGAGATCCGGGCAGACCACGGGTTCCATGCGCATCCGCTTCCCCCCCATGGTGAACTCCTCACCATTAATGTAAATGTCCCGCAGTATCCATGTGGCCACCTGAAGCGGAACCTGAAGAATCAGTATTTTCACATGATACCAGTCCTTTTTCATGTCCGGAAGTATTGATTCTATCCGAGCAAACGTCAACGGTTGATCTTCAAGATATACCAGTACAACATCATTTTCCTGCGCCATGTGTCCTCCTAATAAGCTGTAAGTTGAAAGCTCTAAGCTGTAAGTTCCAAGCTGTAAGCTCTAAGCTGTAAGTTCTAAGCTACAGGCTGTAAGCCGTAAGTTGGAAGTCGGAACATATGCTCGGCCTTAGAGCTTACAGCTTAGAGCTTCCATCAACGCCCGCGATGGTCTGTCCCTGTATATGCCGAAATCCGGGCCTTTTTCCGGATCGACTCCCCGCAGAAAGATGTAATAAACGCCTCCGAAATCCTTTTCATAAGTGTAACCAGGCTTTCGGACAAACAGATACCGGTGCAGGGCAAGGGCATAGATGTGATATTGAAGAATGTAATAATTCTCTTTCATGCTTTCAATCAGCTGATACTGATGATAATCCTCCACCCTGGAGCCGAGGAAGTTTGATTTCCAGTCAACCAGGTAAAATTGCTCTTGGAACTGAAACACCATATCCACAAACCCCTTCATCACCCCTCGAACAGGCGAAAATTCCAACCGCTCAATATATTCGGGGAAATCTTGGGGAAGCGCATCGCCTGCATATGTTTCAAAGATGTGCCTCAGAATCTGGGGTGATATCCGGTTCAACGGAAAATAGAAGGCCAACTCATTGAGCCGGTCTTCATTCCGAATCTTGGACAGGGTGAAATCGGCACGTTCCTGCTCAAGCGGCACAGAAAGGGTCTTTCTCACCGTGTCGCATATGGTATTCTCCCACACCGGGTCAAAGTCGTATTCCCTCAGTTTCTCCGACACCAATCCTTCCAGAACAGAAGGGGCTTCCTCGGTAAAATCGAAATGTTCGAAGACCTCGTGCAGAAATGTCCCGGCCCTCGCGCCCTTGGGAAAGGAGAAGATGTTCAGTGGATCCTCATCGGCCCCCCATTCTTCCGGTTCCTCATGAATCTCAGGCCCTGTCTGTGCGTCATGATCCGCAAGTTCCGAGCCATGGGCCCGGCCCGATGTCAGAGACGAAAAGCTCGCCACCCGGAAATGATGGCCAATCTTACCTGAAAATTTGCGATTGTCAAGTTTTTCCGCGTCCTCTGAAAGCGGCAGGAGCAACTGCCTCGCGTCAGCGGGCATATCCGACACGCGGATGGCACCGAGGGATTTCTCCTCAATGGCCTTCACATCTCGACGAACCTCTGCATCCGAGAGCGCTTCAAATGTCATCTCTGTAGTGCTGAGAACATCCGCTCCGGATCCCCCGGGATGGTGCAGAAGATACGCGAGGGCCGATGTCCCGGCATCCTTGATGCGGCCCCAGACCAGATAACATCGGTTCTCTGCCCGGGTCAGGGCCACATAGAGGAGCCGGAGGTTCTCCGCGAGCAGTTCTTGCTCGGAACACTTCTGATGCTTCTCCATATCCTCAGACCCGATATCAAGCGTCAGCCGCCTGTCATTCTCCTCATCGTGAAAAAGGAAGCCTGTCTCATCCTTATCTCTGATCTTGGAGTCGCCGAACATGAATGGGCAGAAGACCACAGGATATTCGAGTCCTTTGCTCTTGTGAATGGTGACGAGTTTCACCGCATTCTCATCGCTTTCAAGGCGCAGTTGATACTCCTTGAGTCGCTCCGCGGTCTGATCCCGTTGATCCGAAAGCCATTTGACCAGCCATGCCATCCCCCCTTTTCTCTCCAGCGACACTTGATGAAGAATCTCCGAGAGATGCAGGAGATTCGTGTTCCGGCGTTCCCCGTTGGGAAAGGCCATGAGGCGGGGCAGTATCTTCTCTTGGGAGGCCAGTTGCCTGAACATCTGGATGAATCCGGAGGAATGCCATATGTGATGATAGTTTCTGAATTTGACAAGCCATTCCTCCCATTCCCTCTCATCTTCGGCCAACGCGTTCAGCCGCTCCCCGCTGACCCCCATCATGTCGGTGGCGAGTGCGGCCATGAGAAGTCTCTCGTTCCCTGAATGGAGGATCGCGGAAAGCACTCGCTCCATCTCGACCGCCTCATGCGAGTCAAACAGGTTCGCCTCGGTGTGGAGAACCGCGGGTATCCCGAGTTCGGAAAGGCGCTTCTGTACGGGAGCCGCATCGCGCTTTTGACGCACCAGAACGGCAATATCTCCGGGTTTCAGGGGGTTGCCCCCTAGAGAGACCTTATTCCTCTTATCCAACAATCTGGAAATCTCCCCTGCGACCGCCTGGTATATCAATTTCCTGGCCTGCTCCTTTCCCATCGTTTTTTTTCCGCCCTCTTTATCCTTGAGAAACCAGAATTGCAGGGGAGGGTCCGATTTCCTGTTGATTTTCAGATAGGCGATGTGCTTCTTATCCTTTGCCGGGCGGACAGGGAAAAAGGGAATTTCCTCATAGAGGAACGCGAGGGGGGCGTTTTCAAAGATTGTGTTGACCCCTTGGATCAGGCTCGGCTCGGACCGCCAGTTCTCCCCAAGGGTGTAGCGGGATTCCGAATGCTCTGCCGCATCCATGTAGGCAAAGATGTCGGCCCCCCGAAACCCGTATATCGCCTGCTTCGGATCGCCGATGAGAAAGAGGATGGGAGCCTCGTTCGGCGGATCGGAATCGGGAGTGAGAAGACGGCTCCCGAAGATCCGCTTGAAAATGTCGTACTGAACCGGATCGGTGTCCTGAAATTCGTCAATCAGAGCGGCCCTGAACCGAGTTCTGATCTTCTCTGCAAGCGATTCCCCCTCTTTTCTGAGCGCGACCTGCAAATTCAGCAGCAGATCATCAAAGGAGAGGATGTTCTGGGTCTCCTTTCGCTTTTGCAGTTCCGCTTTCACATATCGGAAGAGCTCGATTTTCAGGTCCAAGAGGCGTTTGTCAAATCTTACTGTGAGCCTCTCCTTTTTCTCTTTCAAGTCTTCACACCGATCAAAAAACCGATGCGCCGGCGGCGCAAATTTTTTTTTGACACCATCCCTGAGTCCGGTCCGCGTAAACTTTTCAAACTTCTCGAAAACTTGTCCTCGACGTCTTTTATCGGGGATGGGAAGACGATCCTCTCCGGAATGGAGATAATCATCCATCTCACGAACCCATGCCGGAATACTCGTCCTTCTGTACTGGTTTCGGTTCAGTCCTTCATCTGTCATGAGAATATGTTCAACGACATCCTTCTCCGAAAGCCAGCATGTTTTGGCTGCATCAAAGGATACCCTGTATTCTCTTTCCTGATATGAAGCATCAGAGGTTTCCTCTCCCTGATGAAATACCGGCCGGGGCACAATGTGCATATCCGGTTGGGAGAGTTTATGCCTCAGAAAAAAGAGGAGACTCTCCGGACTGATCTTGCGGTCAAGGAGATAGTTGACAAATATCCGGGATTCGTCGTAGAAATGCGTGCGCCAGAAATCCTCAACGATCTCCCGCTTCAGACGCTCTTGGTCCCCGACCAGCTCGGTGTCAAAGAGGGTTCCGCTTTCAAACGCGTGTTCATGCAACATGCGTTTGCAAAAG
Organism: Desulfobacterales bacterium; assembly: GCA_029940115.1. GTDB lineage: Bacteria > Desulfobacterota > Desulfobacteria > Desulfobacterales > 4be13 > JAOZRQ01. Next base: position 3,440 of record JAOZRQ010000145.1, on the reverse strand, counting down.
CTGTGTATGGTGAAGATGGCGGCCTCATCAAAATCCCGGATGGCGTTCTGGAGAGAGGTGATCAGATGTTCCGGGGGCTTTTCTCTCTTATATTTCCGGATGAGCGACTGGATGAACTTCTCCTCTGTCCGTCCCCCGGAAAACGCGGCCACCGTCTCCCGGAGCTTGTTTCGGATCCGATCCTTCAACTCCTCTGTCGCGGCTTCGGTGAAGGTGACCACCAGAATTTGGTCTATGGTGAGGTTCTTCTCCAAAAGCAACCGCAGAAAAAGCCCTGATATGGCATAGGTCTTTCCGGTTCCCGCGCTCGCCTCGATGAGGTTGATCCCCTCAAGAGGGGTCTCTGTCAGGTCAAATGTTTCAGGTTTCATTCGCGTGTCTTTAAAAAAGCTGATTATAACGGATTTAGAAAGCAGACCTTTCCGAGGAAAAGTCTGCCTCCGGTTGGCAGATACGGCTTTCTTTAGGAACTATAGATCTCATACTCCGTCTTTTCCCCAAGCAGGAGGTCAATTTTATCCTGAAGCTCGGTTCTTTCCTTGCTGAGAACCCACTCCCGCCAGTCATCCACCGACTGCCATGTGCTGATGACCACCGCCTCACCCGGCTTGTCAAAGCGTTTCAGCGTCTCACCGGAGATGTATCCGGGACGTTGCAACGTAAGGGTTCTGAGTTCCCTGAGCAGACCGTCCAGTTCGCTCTCCTTCCCTTCCGGAACCTTCCTTTTGATAAAAATTTTGACTGTCATGTTTTCTCCTCCTTGTTTTTGCCGTTGTCCCTGCCGTGCCCGTCCCCGTGCCCCTGCCCGACATTAACTTATCGGGCATGATGGGAAAGGGCATGGGCACGGGAAAGGGCACGGCACGGGAAAGGGCACGGTACGGATAGGATCATTCCTTCCGTTCAATTTCTGGCAATGTGAATATAAACTTGCTCCCCTTTCCAAACTCACTCTCAACCCATATCTTTCCACCATTCCTCAAGACAAATTCCCTGCACAGGATCAGCCCCAGACCGGTCCCTGCCTCTTGGGCTGTGCCGAGTGTGGAATGGTGGGCATCTATTCTGAAAAGCTTTTCGACATTCTTCTCCTTGATGCCGAGACCGGTGTCGGAGACCGTGACCTGTACATAGTCTCCATCCGTTTCAGAGACAATTCGGACCTCTCCCCCCTCCTCGGTGAACTTTATGGCATTCGAGACGAGATTCCGTATGACCATCGTCACCATATTCGGGTCCGCGTAGATCGCCGTTCCTTCGCCCACTTCCGAATGCAGGGTGATTTTCTTGTTTGCCGCACCAGCCTTCAGCAATGTCATGGTCTCAAAGACATAGGTATATAAATCGATAAGCGCGGGTTGGCACACCATCTTGCCAGTCTGCATTCTGGACCAGTCCAAAAGATTTTCCAGCAGTTTGTACCCTTGATCCGAGGATTGGTAAATATTCTGAATGAAATACTTCTTCTTATCTTCGTCAAAAACGTCGAAGTTGTTGAGCAACAACTTTGACAGGCCGAGCAACGCGTTAAAAGGATTTTTCATGTCATGGGCAATGATGGAGAAGAATTTGTCCTTTGTGACGTTCGCTTCCCGGAGGCTTTCCCGGGCCGCCCGCAACTCCAGATGCGTCCTCACCCTGGCCAGCAACTCCTTTTCATTGAACGGCTTGGTGACATAATCCACAGCGCCGATGTCAAATCCCTTGATGGTGCTTTCCGTGTCGGTCTTTGCCGTGAGAAATATGACAGGAATCTCTCGGGTGTTCGGATCCTTTTTCAGCTGCTCGCAGACCTCAAACCCGTCCATTCCCGGCATCATGATATCCAGAAGGATCAGATCAAACGCATTGGTTTGGGCAAGATTGAGCGCGGTCTCGCCATTGTTGGCAAAGAAGATGTTGTAATCCTGTCGTTGAAGGATGCTCCCGGCCAACTGGATGTTCTTCGGGACATCGTCAACAATCAGGATTTTCGATTCTTTCGTGTCATCATTGTTCATAAACAATTCCCCTCTGATACTCAATGATCAAGCCTGTCATTCCTGCGAAAGCAGGAATCCACTTTTTCAATGACAGTGGAACCCAGCTTTCCCAGTAGTGGCAGAAAAACTTGACAATCAAGTGTTGGACAGTGCCTGATTCTAACGGATTTTGTGGTTGCATGTGATTTCAGACTGCCGGGACATGCCTGGGAACAAACCGCGGATGGACGCGGATGGGCCCGACACGCAGGGCATCTGCGGATCACAATTTTCAGCCCGAAAGGGCCGATCGGCTGACATCCTGAATTTGTTGGAACTGAAAATTTGGAGCCGATTTTTTCACTGTCAGCAATTTCAGATAGTTATGAGAACTTTCTACTGTCCAGCTTCAGTGTACAGGACAAAAATTCGGGAATGGGCGAGAAACCCGGCTTTTTCCCCGAACGGGCCGACTCCTCGACTGCAAGAAAAAGCCGGGTTTCTTTCCTCAACCATTTTTTTGTCCTGTACACAGGTCCAGCTTTTATCGGCAGATTCCTGTTTTTGAGTTCCAAAAAATAATTTGTTGTCTCAAATACTTTTGCCCTGTCTTTTGTTGACAGAACTGAAACAAATTCTTCAAAAGGCTTTATATCATTCTCCAACTCCACAAATTCGACACGATATTTCATTGCTCACCTGACCAGATTATTCCTGGTTCTAACGGATTTTGTGGTCTGAGACAGTTTTTTCAACGCAGAGGACGCGGAGAACGCAGAGGAACGCGGAGAAGTCCGAATCCCTGCGATCCTCCGCGTCCCCCGGGAGGAGGCGGGGTCCGAGTCTCTGCGGTCCTTCGCGTCCTCTGCGTTCAAAGACAGCCTCAGACCACAAAAAGCGTTAGAACCAGGATTATTCCATGTATGATCCATCTACACGGATTGGCGACAAGAATGGATTCTCTCAGCCCGCCGGAATCAAATCCTTTTCTTGACACTAACTCTTGTAGCGGTGTCGCCTCCTTCTTATAAGCCATCCCTGTAGAGAATCATCTGGTATTGACAAAAGCCCCGGCAGTCACTGCCAGAAGGATTTCATAAACCGCCACCGCCACATAACTGTGGTCAAAGAGCGCGTAAACCACGCCGCCGCCGATGATGACCGGTACGCCGAAAACAACCAATGTGCCTAGCTTTCTACTGATGTCCATATTCTTTGTCTCCCTTAAATTCGGCATCCCTCAGTTTGTAGTACACCAATTCCTGTGTACAGGACAAAAATTCGGGAATGGGCAAGAAACCCGGCTTTTTCCCAAACGGGTTGACTCTCCAACTGCAAGAAAAAGCCGGGTTTCTTTCCTCAAGTCATTTTTTTGTCCTGTACACAGCACCAATTCATAAATTCGTCACCCCCTCTGCTCCCGCCGGACTTCGGCGTGAGCTCAGACTTCGGCGAGCTCAGTCGAGCCGTCGAACGATT
>JAOZRQ010000144.1 GCA_029940115.1 Desulfobacterales bacterium | reverse complement strand
TTGTCAACTGAGACGCTCGTAAACCTTTTACTTCGAAAACACGCTCTGTAATCAGAGATAGTGTCTGCTCCGGACTGACGACCCGAAAACTGACGCTGGACAAATTTGCTTATCCCCCCACAGACAGACGCGGCGTGTATCGGAGCAGATTGGAATCGCTTCCCCTGCTGATCCTGAACGAACTCTCAGAGGAGCCGCATAACGCGTATATCAAATGTTTTGCAAGCCAGATGCGGGAAAAGATATCTGCTTTCAAAATATTGAGAAGTCGGAATATCGGCTCGTTTTCCGAGAAACTGCTCTGGATTTTGCAAGGGTTATGGAAATGGGGAGGATGTGGGGAGACAACCATCGGATGATCAAAGCGATCAACTAGGCCGGCCCCGATGTCCTCTGGCTCGGCATGACCGCTCCCAAGCAGGAGAAATGGATCTGTCAGAACAGAGACAAACTGAACGTCAAGTTCATCGGTGCTGTCGGGGCGGCATTTGATTTCTATGCGGGCACTGTCAGACGCTCCTCAGAGACACGGTCTTGAATGGCTCCCTCGTTTGTTGCAGGAGCCTCGTCGGCTCCGGAACTGGCCAAATCGAACTGGCAAAGCCTGCCCAGTCTGTCCGGCCTGAACAGACCGACAAGTTTGTCCGCCATGGACTGCCCACTTTTCGCTTTGGCAACCCTTCGCAGAGTTTCGCCCATCACGCAGGCAACTGCATATCCGAGCTTGAGCAGATGGGTCTTCCCCGTGCCGTTCTCCCCGATCACGACATTCAGACCCGGGGAAAACTCGAATCATGCCTCGGGGAACACTGTGAAATTTTTGATTTGCAGACTTTTCAGCATGTCAGTTCCTCACTCAATTCTTGTATGATCATGACATCTTTTGTTGGGTTGACTTTCAATAGCAGGTTTTCAGATATTGCGGAGTTTGGATCGCGATGCACATCCTCTTTTTAAGCCACTATTTCCCGCCGGAAACGAACGCGCCAGCTTCGAGAACTTATGAACACGCCAAACATTGGGTCAGACATCCCGATGTTCGCGTCACAGTAGTGACCAACCATCCGAATCATCCTTATGGCATTCTTTATGAAGGTTGCAAAAACGAATGGCTGACTCGGGAAAAGAAGGACGGCATTGACGTCCGCCGGGTCAAAACCTATTTGGCGCCCAACGCGGGATTCCTTCGGAGAACGCTCAACTATCTCTTTTTCATGGTGATTGCCACAATCAGAATGCCCAGACCGGATCTCGTGGTGGCCACATCGCCCCAGTTCTTCTGCGCGGTGGCCGGGTTCATCGTGAGCCGATTGAAGGGGGTTCCCTTTGTTTTCGAACTTCGGGACATCTGGCCGGAATCCATCGTCACCGTGGGGGCGATGAGACCGGGAATGACCATTCGCATTCTCGAAAGGCTTGAGCGCTTTCTGTATTGTCGCTCAACCTTGGTTGTGGCCGTCACGGATGCATTCCGGGACAATCTCATCCGTCGGGGAATCCCGGCCTCCAAAATCCGTGTCATCAAGAACGGCGTTGATCTTGCCCGCTTTTTTCCCCGACCTGCCCCTGCCGGGCTGATTCGCCGCCTGGATGCCGAGGGAAAGTTCATCGTCTCCTATATCGGCACGGTCGGAATGGCCCATGCCGTTGACAATATCCTTGAAGTCGCGACGCAATTGGAAGATGTCCCTGACATCCTTTTCCTGATTGTGGGAGAGGGCGCACAGAAAAAGGCCATTCAGAAAATGGCCAAAGAAAGAGGGTTGTCAAATGTCAGGGTGTTGCCGGGCGTTTCCAAGGAAAAGGTCGTTGATTATTACGCGTTGACAGACCTGAACCTCGTGACATTACGCGGCACACCGCTCTTTCAGAAGGTGATTCCCTCAAAGATTTTTGAGATCATGGGCATGGCGCGACCCATTCTCTGTGCCGTGGATGGTGAATGTCGAAAGATCATCAAGGAGGCAGGATGCGGCCGGTTTGCGGAGCCGGAAGATGTGGGGCAGATGGTTCACCTCATCAGGAAATTCCGTCAGAAAAGGGAGATGCTGTCTGCCATGGGGGAGAATGGTCGAAGGCATGTGAAAGCATGTTTTGACCGGGAGGAACTGGCCGGAAGGTATTTGGATTTGTTAAATGAGTCAGTCAATAAAATCTCGTCTCCCACTCTCAGACAATCCAAAGCGTTCTGAAAAGACCAGCCCCGGCTTTTCTCATATTGACCGCTACCATCTGGATGGGAGGGACATGACTCAGATCCAGCAGTGGATTCCGGGCCAGATGCCGGGAACCTCGCGTCAATGTTGAAAACGCCCAAGGCAATGCCGGTTCCCGACTCATATTAGCCCAAATTCCCCCCCCAACACCCAGATCGCACCCCCGAATACTCCCTCCCCCCCATTGACTGATCCCCCTCGGTATGAGAATAAGTTAGACGGTATTTGACCAGCGGAGATGTAAATTTCTGATTGACTATTTTCATATTCGGCATCCTTCATGCCCGTGCCCCTTCCCGGAACGGGCAAGGCAGGGGCGCAGATAAAAACGCCAACCATTTTTCGGGCTTTCTGTAATTCGACTATCAAGTTTTTAAGACTTGACTAAATAAATTTGTATTTTCAATGACTTAAAATCTTGACAAGAATCTTATTTTTGCCGATTTAAAAAATCAGAATGTCGGCTTTAAATATAAGTCATTGAATTTACTGACAGGCATCGAAATCCCAAGTGTGAAAATATCCAATAAATTCAGTCAACATAAAAAAACTTGATAGTCGAGTGTAAGGATGCCTCATCTTCAACAAAGGGGGACTTGATGACAACCATCATTTTCATATTTATTCTGTCGCTTGTATTTTCTTTGATTCTGACGCCTCTGGTAAAAAGCATCGCGCTCAGATTCAATCTTGTTGACCAGCCTTCAGAGCGAAAAGTCCATGCCCAGCCGATTCCGAGGATCGGCGGGGTCGGGATTTATCTGGCGTTCTTTCTGCCGTTTGTATCTGTTTTGTTTTACTCCACACAAGTTCTGGAATTATTAAGTCCTGATGCTCAGATAACACATCTGATCATCGGCGCGTCCATAGCCTTTGGATTGGGTCTCACCGACGACCTGCGGGGCTTGGGCCCCAAGCCGAAGTTTGCGGTTCAGATTCTCGCGGCATTGATCGCATACATGGGGGGAATAAGGATAACCGTGATCTATCTCCCCCTGATTCAGGACTGGTATCTGGGCCTGTTCTCCATGCCTGTGACTCTCCTATGGTTCGTCCTCGTGATCAACGCCATCAACCTGATAGACGGCCTGGATGGCCTGGCCGCAGGCGTCACGCTGTTTGCATCGCTGATACTCCTGATACTCTGCGTGACCAGCGGAAAGCTTATGGTGGCCATGGGATTGGCCGCTCTCGGCGGTGCCACACTCGGCTTTTTGCGATACAATTTCAATCCCGCGTCCATTTTCATGGGAGACAGCGGAAGCTATTTTCTCGGCTACACCTTGGCCGCTCTGAGCATCATGGGATCCATCAAAAGCCAGGCGACCGTGGCCATGCTGATTCCGGTCATCGCACTGGGTGTCCCACTGATTGACACGGTCTGGGCCACCCTGCGCCGGTTCATCTTGGGACAGCGTCTCTTTCACCCGGATAGCGGTCATTTTCACCACCGCTTATTAAAACACGGCTTTACTCATCGCAAGGCCGTTCTTTGCCTTTATGCGGTCACAGTGACACTGGGGATTGTTTCGCTCCTCCTCGTGAATGTCAGGGATGACCGGGCTGCGCTGATTCTCCTTCTAATCGGGATAGCCGCTTTTGTCGGCATACGGAAGCTCGGATATCTCGAATACCTCGCCATGGACAAAGTTTACGGTTGGTTCAGGGACGTGACCGATGAGGCGGGGTTTACCCATGAGAGACGGAGCTTCCTGAACTTTCAGGTGGAGATCAGCCAGTCGTCAGACATGAAGGAACTCTGGTCAAACGTGTGCAAGGCACTTGACAAACTCGGCTTCGACATGGCCGAGATGGATCTGGAAAGCATGCCCCTCCTGAGAGATGAAAAGATGAAGGAGAGACTGACTTGGCGCAGAGAGGGATTTGACAACTGCGACGACATCTGCAAAGAATATCTCATGAGACTGGAACTCCCGCTGGTCAACGGCGACAACAAAAGCTGCGGAACGATATGGCTCGTCAAGGATCTGAGACGGGAGGCCGTCACCCAATACACCCTGCGCCGGGTGGAGCATCTCAGAAGGACGATCATCAACACATTGAAGAAACTGATGGGGGAACTCGAATCCTTTATATCCGAACTGTCAAAATTTTCAAAACGCTGGGGGGTGGAGATGGAAGAACTTTTTCAACTGCGGTCTCATATCGAACAGGGACGCTATGATGATGCCCTGACGCTGATCAATGAGATGGAGGAGATGAGCCAGGACAACAAGATCAGCAAGATCGAAAGCTTTCTCGACATTCTCCTTCTGCATCTGATCAAGAAACAGACGGAAAAGCGCACCACGCTTTCATGGGAAGGCACCATACAGAACGTGGTGGCCATGATCAGGCGCACCAACAGGCGCCGGAAGACCGGCGGATGCTACCTGACCAAAAATGATCTGCAAGAGGCGATTGAGGAATCCTGGGCCATCGCCATCAGAAAGGCCTCCTTTGAGGGCGGGTATGACGGAGCCGAACTTGACGGAAGGGTTGACAGGGAAAAAATTGAGAATGACGCATTAGAATTGGTCTTGCAAGGTGAATATTAGAAATGTGCTGATTATAACGGATTTAGGGGAGGCTGGTTTTTGTGTTGACAAGCCCGCAAATCCAGTGTAAGGTGAGACATGATTCACTTTCAAGGAGGACATCCCGATGGGCAAAGACAAAATGACAACTCGGCTCGGAGGAATCGCACGATCTGCCTCCCGTTTGATCGGGAAACCTATGACGAGTCCTAAAATGGTCTGGAAACTCATTTCGGGATGGTTCCTCAGTCGTCCCTTCGGGACTGGACAGATTGTGCATGTCCGACCCGGCAATGAATTGCCGGGCTAGTCTCACAAGTCCCTACGGGACATTCCAAATCCGCTGGCGACCTTGATGATATCCTGATTCTCGCCAAGCTGGATATCCCGATCAGTGACAGGCAACGTCATGCGGCGTTCCTTAGTCACGAGATCCGTCACGTTCACGCTCAAGTTTAAGACTCCCCCAAATCCGTTATAATCAGTAAGAATCCGCTTGCGGGAGACGGATTCCCGTTTTCGTCGAAAAGCAGAAGAACCTGAACATCAGGTGTCATCCGGTGTGATTGACAACATTCACGCCATTCTGATTCTCCGCATCTTCCTGAGTTTCGCCTTTTCTTCTTTTGATCTCCTTATACCGCCGTATGAAATTAAAGGGGCCCGACACCACATAAACCACCCCGAGGATGAACAGGGCAACGGCCGGTTGCGCCGCGATGAAGATCAGAATCAGGACGGAGGCCACCAGAACCTCGAATTTCATCTTCTTGGAAAGCTCTGGTTTCTTGAAGCTCTGGTATTTGATGGTGCTGACCATCAGAAATGAGAGCGCATAGAGCATGATTAGAAGGAGGATGGGGTTCACACTGTCCTGAATGCCGAGTTTGTGACAAATCAGGACGGTGGACGCGGTCATCGCGGCGGCCAGCGGTATGGGAAGGCCCACAAAATGTTCGCTGCTGATTTTGCCGTACTGGGTATTGAACCGGGCCAGACGCAACGCGCCGCAGGTCATGAACAGGAAGCCCGCGAGCCAGCCGATTCTTCCCATCGGTTTGAGTGCCCAGAGATACATCATCAGTCCGGGCGCAAGGCCGAAAGAGATCAGATCCGCGAGGGAATCATATTCCACGCCGAATTTGCTGGTGGCGTTGGTTGCCCTGGCGATTCTGCCGTCGAGCATGTCGAACACACCGGCCACGAAAATGGCGATGGCCGCGGCCACAAAGTTGCCGTTAATGGAAGCGATGACCGCGTAGAATCCACAGAAAATATTCAGCGACGTGAATATGTTCGGCAGGATGTAGATCCCCCGGCGCAGCTTCTCCTTTTTGAATCTTCTTTTTTTCTTCATACGAATTCTCCTATCACAGACGTGCCGGCCTTCATATGATCGCCGACACGCACATGAAGTTTTGAATCTTCAGGAAAATGGACATTGAGCCGAGAGCCGAAGCATATCATGCCGAAACGCTCTCCGCGAGCCACTTTGTCTCCCTCCTGAAGCCCGCAAACAATCCGCCTCGCGATCAGACCCGCAATCTGAACCACGCAGATCTGTCTTCGGTTCGGATGAACAGCGCGTTGTGTTCATTCTGATCCGAGGCCTTATCGAGGTTCGCGGCGAAAAACTTCTGATTATAACGGATTTAGGGAGGCCTTGAACTTGAACGTGAACTTATACTTGCCCTTGTTGCAAATGAACATTCAAGTTCACGTTCACGGCGGCCTCCCCGAAAAGCGTCATGATCAGAAAAACTTCCCGGGATGGTATGTTATCCCAGTCACCGTCCCCTCGTGCGGGATGCGGTTGACATGGACATTGAACAGGGACATGAAGGGCATTGATCATCGTTTCGGCCACCTGCTCCCGCCGGATTGCCAAATCCGGCGGGCGGCCTGGATTTGGCAATCCAGGCCGGACGAGGTTGGTCCAAACGATGATCAAGGCCGACTTGAAGATACTGACATCTTCCTTTCAGAAACGGGTTGCTCTCCACCGGCTCGGCCACAATCACCCTGCCGTCCGCGGGGGAGACCACAAGGTTCTCGCCCGTCTCGGATTGGCAAATCCGAGCCGCCGGATTTGGCAATCCGGCGTGAGCCGAAGGGGTGACGAACTTATGAATTGCTGTATCAGAGCTTTCAACATGATGTTTGTCCGGAATCCCCAGTTTGCAGTTCCGCCTTCAGGCGGTGTGAGACCGCCTGAAGGCAAACTGCGCCCGGGACAATCTTTTTGTTGAACTCTTATAGAGCATCTAGGTTCTTTTAACCTAAATTGAGCGATTCTTTTCAGAAAAACTGGCTGAAAGTGCGGTAATCGGGACTTTGTCCATTTTACGGTTTTCACCCAATGGGTGAATCCGGAAACCGCTGAGGCCCTGATATTACAGGCTGGGAATCATATTCAGCCCAAAGAATCGCTCAATTTAGGTTTAAGAAGCCGGGTCACAATTTCAATGTCTTCGGGCCGATCCACGCCGATGCTTTGGCAATGCGTCTTCACGACATGGATCGGGATGTTGTTTTCAAGCAGGCGGAGCTGTTCGAGCTTCTCTGTGACCTCAAGACGGCTCGGGCCGAGAGCCACAAACTGTTCCAGCACATTCATGCGGAACGCGTACAGGCCGATGTGTCCGTAAAAGAGGCCGTTTCCCTCACGGGCGTGAGGGATGGCGGTTCGGGAGAAATAGAGGGCCCTGCCGTCTTTCGAGAAGACCACTTTGACCCGGTCCGGGTTCTCAGCCTCTGTGGAATCGATCTCTCTGGCCAAGGTGGTCACCTGAATCTCAGGAAGCGTGAAAGGGGCGACCAGTTCCGTGAGCATGGCCGGCTCAAGCGCGGGTTCGTCTCCTTGGATGTTCACCACCACCGCATCCTCAGGCACCTGAAGGCGTCTGGCCGCTTCCAGCACCCGATCCGTTCCGCTCAGATGATCCTCTCGCGTCATCACCACCGGGACATCTCGCTTTTCCGCGGCCGAGAATATCCGATGATCGTCTGTGGCCAGCACCACCCGTGTCAGTTCCGGGCACTTGGCAGCCCGTTCAAAAACATGCTGGAACATCGGCTTGCCGAGAATCTCGGCCAGCGGTTTGCCCGGAAAGCGATGCGATTGGTAGCGTGCTGGGATAATCCCATAGCATGGAGGAAGTCTGTGAGTTGTCATTTTTCAGTTTTGGTTGTTGGTTGTCAGTGGTCGGCTGTCAGTCTTTGCCAGCAGTCTCTCTGATAACTGGCAATTGATCACTGATCAACTGATCACTGATAAGGTTACAAGCCCGTTCTGTGCCGCCTTGGCGGTCTTTCACATATCTGAGGGCCGCTTCACGGACCTCTTGGCGCGGCCTTGGATATTCCACCGTTTGTATAAGGATGTTTGCGGCCGCTTTCCAATCTTGGGCCACTCGTACAAGTCCTTGATTGACAATCTCCTGACCGACCCAAGCGAAATTTTCCCACGACGGGCCGATCACAGGGATGACGCCGCAGGTGACCGCCTCCAGAAAATTCTGCCCGCCCAAGGGCACGAGACTGCCGCCGATGGTTGCCGCTGTTGCCAGTTCATAAGCGGGCAGGAGTTCGCCAAACGTATCCCAGAGAATGACGCTTCCGAGAGGGGCCGATGTTTCCGATTCGGATCTCAGGCGCCATGGGATGTTCAGACGATCCAAGGCCGCCTTCCAGTGGCTGATTCTGTGCATATGCCGGGGAAACAGCCCCACCACCGCCCAGGTCCGATCAAGAACGTGGAGAATCAGTTTCTCCATGAGGGGCTCCTCCTCACGTCTGACAGAACCGAGCACAATCAGCGGATGATCGGGGGCGATGATTCTTCCCAAGGGATTTTCGGCATGGGGGGAAGGGGGGCCGATCTGGTCAAACTTGATGTTCGGCATCACTTCCACCCGTTCCTTGCCGAAGAGCGAAGCGAATCGGCGGGCGTCATTTTCAGAGATCGCGAGCACCCTGTCCGGTCTCAGGGAACGCCATAGCTCAGGCCATATCCTATACCTTTTCAGGCTTTTCGGAGTCATTCTGCCGTTTATGACAAGGATCCGGCATTCGTGTCGCCTCAACGCGGAAAGAAGCCCGGGCCATATCTCCGATTCCAGAAGAACCATGACCTTTGGATGAATCTTCCTGACGGCTGCCTCCATGATGGCTGGCCGGTCAAAGGGAAAGTAGGCCGGGCAGACGGTCACCCCGCTGTTGCCGGGGGACATGTCATCAATGGCCCGCTCCAGTATTCCCATTCCCTGGCTGGTGTTGGTGGTGACAAGGATTCTGAGCGGACCGGCAGATGCCAAGTTTTTGACAATTGACCAAGCCAGATAGGATTCCCCCGCGGACGCGCCTTGAATCCAGACATCCGCGTTTTCCGGTGTCCCCTCTTGGAGGGTCCTCTGACCGAATCCCTCCGCAAGCCGGTGGTTTCGGCGAAGCAGGGGTATGGCTATTCTCCAAGCCAGATCATAGATGGCCAGAGCGGTCTTTTTCAGCGTATTTTGTGGCATGGCATTCTTTCTTCAATTCCTTGCCCGATGTCGGGCAGGAAAATGGGAAGTTTGTCAATCCGAACCGAGCATACTGAGGATGTTTCTGATTTTGTGGTCTGAGGCGGTTTTTGAATGCAGAGGACGCGGAGGATAGCGGAGATTCGGACGGGACTCCGCGTTCTCCGCGTTGAAAAAAAAACCTGCTTCAGACCACAAAATCCGTTAGAATCAGGGGCATCCTTCATTTTGTCTGAAAAATAGTTTACTTTTCGCTTAAAAAAATGTAAACCCATAAATGAAGGATGCCGAATCAGGGATGTTGTTTGGTCACGATCACCAAGTATCCGGCCAAAAATTTTCCAGAAAGAAACCCGGTTTCAGCCTTCAGGGTTGGGCGGTCAAGGTTACACGGCACCGTATCAGAAACCGGGTTTCTTTACCCCCTTATTCTCACAAAAAAAATATGTCTGCAATAAAAAAAAGCTGTGTACAGGACAAAAAAAGTGGATGGGGAAGGAAACCCGACTTTTTCTGACGGTTTGGAAATCTGCCCGTTTGGGAAAAAAGCCGGGTTTCTTGCCACCCACAATTTTTTGTCCTGTACACAGAAAAAAAAGGACATCTTCATTTTATTAGCACATTTCACATGGGAATGCCATTTTTCATTTTTCATTACCACGTTTCATGTGAAAAGCTCGTCCTCACTGAAAAAATTGAGCAGATCCTCCTGAAAACGGCTCTTGAGGCATATGGGGATCACCCGGCCAAGCGGCAGGAGATTCATACCTTCCGAGGAAACTTGATGCTTGATATTTGGTGTTTGATGCTTGAAACTATGTGCGACTTCCTCTGTCATTCCCGCGAACAACCTGTCATTCCCGCGAAAGCGGGAATCCATTGATGAAACCAGCCAACCTGTCATTCCCGCGAAAGCGGGAGTCCGCTGATGAGACCAGCCAACCTGTCATTCCCGCGCAAGCGGGAATTCTCAATCGTTATTTTCAATGACAAATCGGATTGCCATCAAAATTATCAATTGGACATGTTTTTGGACCCGGGGTAAAAGGGTTTTCGGTTGCTCTGCCCGACACCAAGCACGGGCAGGGGAAATTGGGAAGTTGTTCAGTCACAGATACTTGACAATCAACAAGGAGGAACGACTGATGCAGAGGAGAAATATTTTTGCCACGAAATGGGGAATCATCGGGGTCGGGGCCCTTATCGGCATTCTGGCCCCGGTGTTGCAGAAATTGGGCAATCCCGGAAACATGGGGATCTGCGTGGCATGTTTTGAAAGGGATATCGCCGGCACTATCGGGCTTCATCGAGCAGGTGTGGTTCAATACATGCGGCCGGAAATCATCGGTTTTGTCATAGGCGCACTGATTGGGGCCCATCTTTTCAAGGAATTTAGGCCGAGGGTCGGTTCGGATCCCGTCATCCGCTTCTTTCTGGGCGTTTTTGCCATGATCGGCGCGCTGATCTTTCTGGGATGCCCATGGCGTGCGTTGCTCCGTCTGTCCGGAGGCGACATGAATGCCGTTCTCGGTTTGGCGGGCCTGAGTTTCGGTGTCTGGATCGGAACGCTGTTTCTGAAAAAAGGCTACAACCTGGGACGCTCACAGGTTGTCCGCCCGCCTGCGGGATGGCTCCTGTCACTGATGATGGCCGGTTTTTTCATCCTGATGCTCATTTATCCGCAAGTTCAGGGTGAGGCCAAAAGCGGTGTGCTGTTTTACAGTGTCAAGGGACCTGGCAATATGCACGCGCCGATCATCGTATCGTTATCGGTCGGCCTCGGTATCGGCTTTCTGGCCCAGCGAAGCCGCTTCTGCACCATGGGCGCGTTGCGGGACCTGCTTCTGTTCGGACAAATGCATCTCTTTGGCGGCATTGTCGCGCTCGTAGTAGCGGCGTTCATCACCAATCTGATTCTGGGACAGTTTCATGTCGGCTTTGCCGGCCAACCTGTTGCCCATAATCTCCATATCTGGAACTTTGCAGGAATGGCCTTGGCCGGTTTATGTTTTGCACTGGCCGGCGGGTGTCCGGGACGGCAGTTGTTTTTATCCGGAGAAGGGGATGGGGATGCCGCGATGTTTGTGCTGGGAATGATTGCGGGCGCGGCATTTGCCCACAACTTCGGACTGGCAAGCTCGCCAAAAGGACTTGGCCCTCACGGTATGGCCGCGTTTGTCTTGGGCCTGTTATTCTGTCTGTTTATCGGATTCACCATGAGCAGAAAAAACGCATAAGGAGGTGTGACATGGCAACAACCGTTGATGCAAAAGGGCTTTCCTGTCCCCAGCCGGTCATCCTGACATTGGATGCGATTAAAACGGGAAATGACAAGGAAATCCTGATTTTGGTGGACACTGACGCATCCAAGGAAAACGTGACGCGGGCCGCCGAGAGCCAAGGATGCCAAGTCAAGGAGGTCTCCCCTGACGGGGACGGGTATCGCATTCTGTTTGAAAGGGGGATGAACCGTGATGTTTGAATTTCTGAGGAAGAAAACGTCGGATCCTGACAAAAAGGAGAAAAAGTCATTGACAGATCGCGGTATTCTGGTCTTTGAGAACACAAGCGAGGTCATACAGGCTGAGAATCTCCTCAAAAAAACCGGCTGGTCCGTCCGGGTGATGGGGCCGCCTCCGGAGATTCAAAGCGGATGCGACTTGGTGATCGAATTTCCTCTGATTGAGGAACTGAACATCCTGCGGGCGCTCCGCGAGGCCGACATCCGACCCTTTCAGGTTGTGCCGGTCACGGCCCCGCTTCTCACGCCGGTGGACCTGTTTCATACCAAGGATTTCGGCGCGTATCTGATGGTGCGCGCGGCCAACATGAAGATCACCGTTGCAAAGGAGGGGCTGAAAATTGTCAATGTCTCCGGCGGCGGATGCCCGGATGTGCCATTTCTGGCGCAGGTGATGGTGGGCAAGACATTGGCCGAATCGCCCCGTCCCAGAGATTTGGGACATACCCTGTGCGGGTATGCGCTGGAACTTGCCTACAAGGAGCTGTGTCAGACATGCTTGCCGTAATCGGAACCGTTCCGGACCCGGATTTCCCGCTGACTCACGGACCGATCCGTCTGGTCGGCGGTCATCTGAGTGTAACTGGCCGGAAAGTGCCGGTCAATCGGGGTACCCCCGCGCTTTTGGCCGCGGCGGCAAAGGCATCCGAACAGATCGGGGGACCGGACATATATGCCTTTTTAATCGGAGATGTGGGCAAGGGGGACGGCAGCCGACGACTTTATCAGTTTTTGGCGCGACATTTGCCCGAATTCGACTTTCATGTGATGACATTTCATTATCTGCAACCGGATGCGGATTGGCACAACAAAGTGTTGTTCGCGGTTCAGGAAATGAGATGTCGGCCCCTCCTCATCGCGGATGCCGGATTCATGTATGCGGCCAAGATGAGCGGGCAGGCCCCCTGTTACGACCTGTTCACCCCGGATGCCGGGGAACTGGCGTTTCTGGCCGATGAGATCGCGCCCCATCCCTTTTACACCAGGGGATTCATCCTGCACCAGAACGACAACGTGCCGGATCTGATCAGACGGGCCCATCAGCACCGGAATGCGGCCCGGCATCTTCTGGTGAAGGGGAAATCGGACCATGTGGTCAGTGAAGGTCGGATTGTCGAAACGGTGGATCACCCTTCCGTTGACGCCATGGAGGCCATCGGCGGGACCGGCGACACCCTGACCGGACTGCTCACCGTCCTCTGCGCGTATATGAAACCGGAAGAGGCCGCTGTCATTGCCGCCAAGGCCAATCGCCGGGCCGGCCACCACGCCAACCCGAGTCCGGCAACTCAGGTCATGGAACTGATTGACAAGATTCCGTGTGCGCTTTCAGGTCTCTTCAGCAGAGCAGAGACGAAAAGTCCGCGGAACCTCGGTTCGGATCGGTAAATCCGAACTTCGCAGCCGAGGGACGGGCCAAGGCAGGGCACGGGCCCATACGCATCAAGTTAAGATCGCAACTCCTGTTTTTGCTCCATGAGATGGCCAGCTTGGCGGCCCGGATCGGAAGGCCGCACCGGACGGGGATTCAGGAATTGGGCCGGCCCTTGGCTTGATGCGTATGGCACGGGCCTCCCCAAAAAGCGTTATAATCAGGTTTTTTCGCGTCCTGAAACTGTTCGGAGACTAATACCGCAACTTGGAAATCCCCCCTCTCGCTCTTAATAATTTCAATGGGTTAGGCCCGAAATAGGGGGGACGAATTTACAAGTTGCTGTACTAAGGAAGTTCACATGAAATAAAATACCCATTCAGAAAAAATGTCCCTGCGGTCAGGTAGCTTGGACAGCAAAGCGGGTAGATTATTTCTTGGTAGTTCCCTAAGTACTTGGCCATATGTTTTCAGGTGTCTGCATATGAGGGACAACCTTC
>JAOZRQ010000143.1 GCA_029940115.1 Desulfobacterales bacterium | reverse complement strand
TGTCCCTGCGGGACAAAGGATTCGGGGTTCAATTCGGCCCCGGCAATGAATTGCCTTATGATCTGATGTCTTGGATGGGCAGGCAAGGTGCAAAGCAGACTCTCAGACTCAAGTTCAAAAATCGGTTCTGGACACCCTTCCTCCCTCATTGTTCTGAGAATGGTCGGTATCCCCTGCCCTTCCGCCTGTGCCAGTTGCAACTTGTTGAAAAAATAGGCCAATGCCTGATTCCGCCAATGAGGATGTGCGTTTCCGTTCAAAAATTTTTCTCTGTTGATGGCTCTCGGCAACTCACCTGGGGAATGTATTTCTATCCGATCAACAAAAACTGTGATTCTGGCAGGTTGTGCGGATTCATAGTCTCTATGAACCAACGCATTGACCACAGCTTCTTGCAATGCCCTGATCGGATATTTCACCTGATTCGGGATGGTTGCGGTTTTGTCAAAAGCCGTATATGACTCTGTATTCAGCAATTCGATCAATTTTTTGGTCTGCTGAACGATTGTACCGGTAATATGATGTCTCTCGGCAGTCGGTTCACTTCTGTCTTTCCCTTTATAGACAGAAAAAACGGTATAAGCACCTTCAAAAAAATCCAAGGGGTTCTTTCCAAACATCAATAGTGTGAAGTTTTTCGGTTTCAGTTCTTCAGTCAGACCGACTTTGCCAGCTAAAGGCGGAACAAAATCTGACAGTTTTTCTTTATCTGAAATATAATCTTCCATCGCTTTCTTGGGAGACCACAAATTCATTTCCTGATGTATCCGCCACCCAAGTTCGAGAAATCATTTGCAAAAGCGGCAATTGTCTTGAGAATATTGTCAAATAAACCCTGCAACCAAGCAGATTGCTGTTTGTCCCAAAAGCAAAAAGTTCAAGGCCTTTTATCTCTTTTTCATAGGATTTCTGGGGCGGTCTGACACCTGCATAATCCTCAGGCGTTGTCTGAGCCAACAGATCCGAAAGAATGTCAATAAGTTCATGCTCCACTTCATATCCCAACTCAAAGGCATCGGAAACAATTAATTCTTCCTGATCATCCAATAAGGTAACCTGACCTTCCCTTACTGCTTTCTGTGCGGCTCTTATTTTTCGGGAAAGCTCCTTGTGAGAGGGTCTTTTCATATATGCTCAAAATGTCAATCGATGTAAGGCAAAAATTCACAGCCAAGGGGAACAAAAACGGGATCACAATCGGCAACCCTTTTTGTGACATTTTCATCAGCCCAGGAATGACCTGATCAAGTCAGATCAACTTGATCTCCTGCGCTGTCGCAATGCCGTTCTGCTCGCAGATCTCCCATGCCTCGCCCGTGAACCCGCCCGCGGAAAAGAATGCCGGGATGATCGTCCTCCCCGGATGCAACGATGAGCAAACCCCGAGCTTCTCCAGAAAGTCCATCACCGACATCGGGCCGATGGGGGATTTGGTCTTTTTGACCTCGACCGCGAGGAGCCTCCCGCAGTTGGACTCGGCCAAGATGTCAATCTCCATCCCCTTGCCGTCGGGCCTCTGGAACCTCACCCGCATCCTCACGTCGATGACGTTCAGCCTCGTGTCGTCCCCGACGTTCGCAAAGTATCGGGACGGCGAGAACCGCTTCCTGCTCCTGAACTCGACCGCGATCTGGTATTCGGCCATCATTCCGGTCAGGTGGCTGACCATGCCCCGAAGGGATTTTTTATCCTCTCTGAGCCTCTCCAGCTCCTCATGGAAATTCTTTTTCAGATCCGTCCTCTCAATGTCCGGCTGATGGGTCGCGATCTCCTCCTCGAACCGGTTCCTCAAAATCAGACACAGGGTGCCGTCCGTGAGTCCCCGATAGCGGATGTCCGAGTCGCCCTCACAGATCAGGTCCGCGCTCACCATGGTCTTCAGAAGCTCACGGATCTTCCCCTCGCCAATGTCGAGTCCCAGCTCGTCCCTGAGTTTTCGGGGCGTCCACTCCCGATCCGAATGCTTGCTCAGGTGCAACAGGATCCGCTTGGCGTTGACGGTGTTGATCCGCCTGAGCGACAGTTCGATGTACTCGCCCCAGGTCAGGGACATCTCCGACTTCCTGTGGGTGATCTCATGGTGGACCGTCTCCACCACGCCCTCGCCGGTGGTCAGGTCCTTCCCCTCGAGCTCGCTCTGGACCACGCAGGAGATGAAGAACGGATCCGACATGCACAGCCGGTTGATCCAGAGCGCGCTCTCGTTGGTGATCGGCTCCCGGTAATGCTCGGCATATCGGTACACCGCCTGAAGCCCGTCCTCCGGCGCGAGGTACGGGTTCATGGAGGAGCACTTCAGCCTCCCGGCCTCGAGGTAGGTGTCGATGTTGATCAGCCAGCCGACATATGAACCAGTGACCAGCATGGGTGCGAGCTTCGACTCGGACAGGTCGTGCCAAGTGCCGGGGATGGATTTGTCCACGAACTGATGGTTCTCATCCATGTAGATGTACTCGCCGGTGTTCTGAAACTCGTCAATGATCACCAGAAAACGCTGGTCGCACAGCTTGGCATATCGGTTCGGCGCGCTGGCGGCCGTCTGCCAGAGCAGGTCATGATCTCCCTTTTCCCTGTAATGCGTCATCGCGTCCGCATCCACAACGAAATGGCCCAGAGATTTTGAGACACCGTATTCCCTGATCTGCCCCATTGTCAACGGAAAGTTCACAGGGGCCTCGTCCCTTTCCAGAAACGAGATGTACTGGGACGCGAAGGTGCAATAATAGCTGATTGCAAAATTCGGAAACCAGAGCTTCCGCTCCGGGATGTTGATGTAGAACGGGATCACCTCCCCGTCCTCGGTCCAGAGACGGTTGAAGACGCGCTGGACAAACGCGGTCTTGCCACTTTTGCGACGGGCGAGGATGGCCCTCGACTTGGAGAGCCGGTCCGGTATCCGGCCGATCCACTTGTTGAGGATGCCGAACTCCTTCTCCCTGCCGACCAGAAGGTCGGGGTTGCCGACGACTTCGGGTAGGGGATATTGCATGTTGTCGCCTCCCTTTAAGCCAGTTGGTAGTTCCGCCTTTAGAAGGTGTTTGAAAACATCTGCCACCCTCTGCCCGTGCACGTGCCCTTTGCCCGAAACCAGCACAAATAAGGGTACGTGCATGGGCAGGGAGTTTTCAAACACCTTCTTATGAAGAAAAATTTCAACCTTGTCAACAAATAAAATGAAGATTTTCCCCATCCACGATTTCTGGGCATAATAATAAGCATTCTGATCTAAAAGAGCAAAAGAACTCGGTTTCTGAGATTGTGTCGCATGGAAACTTGGTCGGCCCGAAAGTTTGTAGTTCCGCCTCTCGGCGGTGCCACACCGCCTGAAGGCGGAACTACAAACTGAAAGTGTGAACCACTTTTCAGCCAAAATGAAGGATGCCAAATATAAGGATGTCAAAAAAACATTGCAAATGATATATGAAATGTATTATACAATTCTGATTTTTCGGTGATGACCATTTTGAATCCTTTGCCGACAGTCCTCGTGAGTCACAAGTTCTCTGGAAATCCTGAAAGGCATTCCCACAAGTGTCTGAAATTGCTGGCACCCGGGATTTTGTGACCATCTTGCGGCGGTCAGTGATTTCAGCATGTTGCGAGAACTTATGACTGACGAGGAGAGCCAGGAACTTTGAAAACACAAACTGGGATATCTTGAAATTGAAAAAAGATCGCACCAGAAAAAGAGAGGCATGGCATTTTTTCAAGGCCATCCGATGGCTTGGCGTGGGGATGTGTCTCCTTATGACACTATCCGGCACTCTCATCACCGGGGTTTATCTCCATGTCACCGAAGAACTTCCTGGGATATCTCCTCTGAGAGATTATCGCCCCCCGATGGTGACCCAAGTTTATTCGGATGATGGCAGGAAAATAGCCGAATTTTACAGAGAACGAAGAATCGTGACGCCCTTGCACAACATGCCGAAACGCCTGATTCAGGCTTTCATTGCCGCAGAGGACTCAAGATTTTTCACCCATGAAGGCGTGGATTACATCGGCATTGCCCGGGCCTTTCTCAAGAATGTCGAGGCAGGCGCCATTGTCCAAGGGGGGAGCACCATCACCCAGCAGGTGATAAAGCCCTTTTTGCGGCGGGATCAGAGGAAAAGCTACAAGCGAAAGTTGCAGGAGGCGATCATCGCGTATCGCATTGAGAGAAGATTCACCAAAGAGGAGATTCTCTGGGTCTATCTGAATCAGATTTACTTGGGATACGGGGCCTACGGAGTGGAGGCGGCGGCCCAGAATTATTTCGGAAAATCGGTGGAAGATGTGAACCTCGCGGAATGCGCGATGCTGGCGGGCCTGCCCAAGGCGCCCAGCGGATTTTCCCCGGTCAGGAACTTGGAAAGGGCAAGGCTCCGCCAGAAATACGTTCTGAAACGCATGACTGTGAGAGGCTATATTACCGAGGCCCAAGCTCTAGAGGCCGCAACGGTCTCCTTGGACATAAAGCCGAGGCGGAACTGGTACCAAGAGACCGTGCCTTACTTTTCAGAATACATACGACAGTATGTTGAAAGGAGATTCGGCCCTTCAGCCTTGTATGAGGGAGGGCTTCAGATTCACACAACAGTGAACATCGAGATGCAGAAGGCCAGTCACACGGAAATGGAGAAGGGTCTGCGGGCCCTTGAGAAACGCCAGAGATATCGGGAAGAACTCCCCCAAGGCGCACTGGTCTGCATTGAATCGGGAACTGGCCATGTCAAGGCAATGGTGGGCGGCCGGGATTTTGAAAGCAGCCAACTGAACCGGGCAGCCCAGTCCAAGCGGCAGCCTGGTTCCGCATTCAAGCCAGTGATATACGCGGCCGCACTGGACAAGGGATTCACCCCTGTGTCACTGATCAATGACCATGATGTGACATTCTGGATCAAGGAGACCCAAACCCCGTGGCGGCCCAAAAACTACGACAAAAGATATTACGGTCCCATCACCTTGCGCAAGGCGGTGGCCCTTTCCCGCAACGTGCCGGCCGTCAAGGTGTTGAAAGCCATCGGCATTGATTATGCCATCAATTACGCCAAGCGACTCGGGATATCGTCCCCCCTGAACAGAGGACTCTCCCTAGCCTTGGGGGCTTCAGATGTCTCCCTTCTTGAACTGGTCACCGCGTATTCGGTCTTTGCCAACTTGGGGGAGCGCATCGAACCCGTTTTCATAAAGAAGATCGTTGACCGGGATGGAAATGAGATTCAGGGGATGACTGGCGAAAGGAAAAGAGTCATCGAAAAGAGCACCGCGTATCTGATGACCAACCTTCTTGAGAGCGTGGTCAAGATCGGAACTGGCCGCAGGGTTCGCTCACTGAACCGCCCCGTGGCCGGCAAGACCGGAACATCCAGCAACATTCACGACGCGTGGTTTATGGGATACACCCCTCGCTACATTACGGGCGTATGGGTCGGGTTTGACAAGTGCCGTGCGTTGGGGCGGAAGGAGACCGGCTCCCGGGCAGCCATTCCGATATGGCTCGGTTTCATGAAGAAGATACTTGAAGATGAGCCCGTCAGAAGCTTTCCGGTCCCGGAAGGGGTGGTTTTCGCACATGATGAGTGCTTCAAGGAAGGGACGGAACCGAGGCTCCAAGTCATCAACACGGACACTCCTCCTGAACTCCTGCCAGAGCCGACTGAACCGGTGATGACCCGCCGCAAGTTCAGGCGATTCGAACGCAGGACAATCAACGGGAGGGAGCAGTTTTTCAAGTCAAGCATGTAAGCGGCAACTCAACTTTCGCACCCCTATGAATACCTGTCTGTCAAGGGTTTTAGGAAGAAATAGGCACCAAGAATTTCGTTTTTTGGCAGTAATAAAATCAGATGGTTACACCCTGTTATGAGCAAAAATTGAATCAGGTAGCCCTTGTTTTGGCATAACCATCTGTATTAATTCAGAAATTGGGGTGCGAAACTTGAGGCGGCAAGCTGCAAATTTGGAAATTGACATGCCCCTTGTCTCATCGCTTTGAACTTACAGCTTACAGCTTACCATGCGCTCAAACCCGACGGCCACCACCGCGTAAACATGCAGGCGCAACATGTCGCCGCAAGTGCGGTTGAGGACATCCCGATATGTTGCCAGACTCTTCTTTGCCTCTTCCAGCTTCTTCTGAACCGGGGAGAGGGCTTTCAGCCCCTCATCGCTCATCTGATTGGCGACCCGTCCTCGGAGGCGGGAATGGCAGGGGCCTCCCGGCCTTGGCGCGACAATCGCACCCTGACGGCTTGTCCCAACCTTGCTCGGCCTGGATTGCCAAATCCAAGCCGCCCGCCGGATTTGGCAATCCGGCGGGAGCAGGGTGGCCGAAACGATGATCAAGGCCGCTTTCAATAATAATACCATATCGTCCTATAATGCACCGGATTCTCTCCCGCGTCCTTCAATCGCTGGAGATAGCGATGGACAGAGACGTCCGTATAGACGTAGGTATCCATCAGAGAGAGCTTCTTCTCCCATGGGT
This sequence comes from Desulfobacterales bacterium, assembly GCA_029940115.1. Classification (GTDB taxonomy): domain Bacteria; phylum Desulfobacterota; class Desulfobacteria; order Desulfobacterales; family 4be13; genus JAOZRQ01. Next base: position 7,205 of record JAOZRQ010000143.1, on the reverse strand, counting down.
GGAACTCGTAAACCCGTCGCCCGTCTGGCAGGATGGAGATGACATCATGGTGCTGGGAGGCCCGGAGGTAGTTCTTTCCAAGCCCGGGCACGTTGAACACGATCTCGTCGGTCCGCACCGTCCCCGGCATGAGCCGGGCCTCCTCATGTTGCTCTTGGAGCAGTCTGGCGATGGGGACCCGATAGTCGTCGGTCTCCGCCTTTCCTTTGGTGTTGAAGGTGTAGTAAGGGGTGACGCCGATCAGACGCAACTTGTGCCGAAGAAGGGATGCCTCGAACTTCCGGGAGTTGTAGAAGGTGTAAACCATCTGGTTATAGACATCAATGCCGTATCTGCGGAATTTCTGCACCGCCTCCACGGACTGGGGCGTGATCTCGTAAGGATGCTCAAAATGCGTGATGATGATCACCTCCCGCTTTCCAGGGATGTTGAAGCGGTTGAGGCGTCGGACCAGCGTCTCTGTGATTCGTTGGGGAAGCGTCACCAAGGTCCGTGTCCCGATCCGGATTCTCTCCACATGTCTGATTCGTGAAATCTTGGACATCAGACCCTCGATTCTCTTATTGGAAAGGAGGAACGGGTCGCCCCCGGTGATCAGCACCTCATTGATCTCCGGCGTATCCGCGATCCACTGGATGGCCTGATCCAGCTTTTCCCTGGAGATGGCCGCATCTTTCGAGCAGACATCTTCAATCTCCCAGTTGCGCTGGCAGTAAACACAGATCTGTGGGCACGTCAGAATCGGCTTGAGAATGACAATGTTTGGATACCGGCGGGTGATTCCCTCAATGGGAGAGGTGTCGTTTTCGAGCATGAAGTCCATGGAATGGTCGGCCAGTTCTTTGTTTTCCCTCATTTTTCCCACATAGTGAAGGGGCGGGATCACCTGGGCCCGGACCGCGTCATCTCTCCCCTTTCCCGGCTCCTCGTCCATCAGGGAGAGATAATGGGGCGTGATGCCGAAGGGGATCCGGTATTCTCGCGCAAGCTGGACGGCCCGATATTCCTTGACCGTCAAATTTATGAGCGACTTCAGGGTGTCCGCATCCCGGATGATGTGACGGGTGTGCCATCTCCAGTCCTCCCATTCGGCTCCTGTCGCGCCAAATCGTTTCAATAGTCGCAGCTTGTTCAGACTCCGCTCTCGGATCGCCTCCTTGTCCAGACCGCAGGCATAGCGGTCCATGAACTTTTGGGAGGTCTTCGCCATCCTTGACAGATCCGAAGATCGCAACTTTGCCGCCTTTCTTCCCTTGTGCTTCAGAAAGGCCGGCACTTTGTCGGAATAGATTCCGGTTTTTCCCACAACGCCTTTCACCAAGTGATCCAATTCAGCATAAAAACCGGGATTCGGCTTTTCCAGACACTTGGTGCCGGGTTCATGCAACACCTCATTGAGGTAACCCAAGAGACTGAACCCGGCAAGTCTTTCGCTTCGGTTTGCCAAGATGCTTCTGAACACATTGATGGCGCTCCGAGTCAGTATCCACTCAAGAGGCGGAATGGTCGGATGGTCCTCAAAGGTCGCCATCAGGATGTCAGACAGAAAGTATTTGATCTTCTGCCTTTTCGTTTCCAAGTCCTCCTCGGAAAGGAGTATCTCCTCCAATTCCGGAACATTTCTCAGAATCTTGAGAATTCTTTTTCTGACATTTTCCATAAGTTCTCCATGGGCGAGGGGTGAGCGGCGAGGGGTGAGCGGCAAGAGGCAAAGAGCATTCTCCCTCGACCCATCGCCTATGGCCGCTGACCGCTCTCGCCGCTTGCCTATGGCCCATCGCCGCTGACCGCTCGCCGCTTGCCTATGGCCCATCGCCCCTAACCGCTCGCCGCCGCCACCACCGACTCGGCAAGCTGTCGGATCTCAGCGAGTCTCTCTTCTGACAGGGCCTCAAACCGCATCACGAGGGCCGGCTGGGTGTTGGAGGCCCGTACCAGCCCCCATCCGTCCTCAAATTGAAACCGGACTCCGTCAATGTCTATTACCTCGTGGTCTTTGCGGAAATGCTCAGTCACTCGTTCCACCACCTTGAATTTCTTGTCGTCCGGGCATTCCACGCGGATTTCAGGCGTGGTGTGGGTGTGGGGGACATCGGTGAGAAGGTCGGACAGGGTCTTTCCTGTGTCTGACAGGATCTCAAGAAGCCGGCACGACGCGTAGATGGCATCATCATATCCGAAGTACCGATCCTTGAAGAAGATATGGCCGCTCATCTCCCCCGCGAGTGCCGCGTTCTCTTCTTTCATCTTCGCCTTGATCAGCGAATGGCCGGTCCGCCACATGATCGCATGTCCGCCATGCTTTCGGATGTCGTCATACATGGTTTTGGAACATTTCACCTCGGAGATGAAGGTGGCCCCCGGCTTTCTTGACAATATCTCCCGGGCAAAAATGATCATGAGCTTGTCGCCATAGATGATGTTCCCCTTCTCATCCACCACACCGATGCGGTCCCCGTCACCATCATAGCCGATTCCCAGATCCAGCCCCTTCTCCTTGACCAGCTGGATCAGATCCTGCATGTTCTTCAACACCGTGGGATCCGCCTCATGGTTCGGGAACGTGCCGTCCATCTCGCAGTAGAGGTCATGGACCTCGCACCCGAGCGCCTTGATGACGGGCACCGCAACCACGCCGGCCGTGCCGTTCCCCGCGTCGATCCCCACTTTGAGCGGTTTTGGAATCTTGATGGTCTTCTCCACATATGCCCGATATGCTGGCAACACATCATCAGCGGAGCGGATCCCCGCTCCTTGGGAAAAATCCCCCTCATTGATGACGCTCAGAATCTTCTGAATATCCGCCCCATGAACCGAGTCGAGGTCCTTGCATATCTTGAACCCGTTGTATTCTTTGGGGTTGTGGCTCGCTGTCACCATGACCCCGCCCTCTTTTTTCAGATGCGCGATGGAAAAGTAGAAGACCGGTGTCGGGCAGACTCCGATATCAGTGACATCGCATCCGGTCGCGCGGAGTCCCTCAATGATCTTCTCCGCGTACCGATCCGATGTGGCCCGGCAATCCCGGCCCAGACTCAGATTTGTGGAACCGTGATTCTTCAGGAACGTGCCGATCCCCTTCCCGATCCGCACGACCTCATCTTCGGTCATGTCCTCTCCGGCGATTCCCCGGATGTCATATTTTCTGAAAATTTCTGGGTTCATAATTTCTCCAATTGAAAATTGACTGATTATAACGCTTTTTGGGGGATGCCCAAGCCCGTGCCCGTGAACGTGCCCGTGCCCGTGAACGTGCCCGTGCCCGTGAACATGCCCGTGCCCGTGACATGCCCGTGCCCAATCCCCAGCCCCCTGCCCGTTCAGCAACATGCGACAAAGATCGCAATCCCAAAATATGTGATGAGTGCCGAGAGTATCTGAGGTTGTTCGCATGACGCGTGAGAAATGAGCTGATTATAACGGATTTGGGGAGCCTTAAACTTGAACGTGCACGTGAACGAATGTTCACGTCAGGATTCAAGTTCAAGCTCAAGCTCAAGCCCAAGTTTACGGGCACGTTCACAGGGCTCCCCTAAATCCGTTATGATCAGGAAATGAGGTGTCCGAAGGCTCCTGCCAGTCTCATCCCTCAGGAATCTTCAGCAACTGCCCCGCCCTGATCTGCTGGGGATTTTTGAGGGCATTCAATCTCGCGATGGCCCTTGCGGAGGTGTTGTAAATTCTGGCAATTCTCCCGAGGGTCTGTCCATTTCTGACCCGATGTCGGGTCGTGATGACCGGAGGGGGTTTGGATGTCCGGCTCTTGGATGGCGGACTTTTTTTGCCATCCAACGTGACGTATCTTCCTGGAACCTTCAGCCGCTGCCCGATTCTGATTTTCTGGGGATTCCGGATCCCGTTCAACTTCATGAATGCCTTTACCGTGGTCTTGTGGGCCTTCGCAATTGCCGACAAGGTCTGCCCCTTTCTGACACGATGCCGCTTGTCACGGCGAACATGCTTGTATTTCAGGGTGTCTGGTATCGCGGCTTGAGCGGATTCGAATGCGTCCCTTTGTCCAACAGGCACATTCATGTGATAGCCCTTGGGGATGAGATTCCCGGGTTTGAAAACAGACGGACTGAGCGCGGGATTCAGCTCCCTGATGACGTCTGCCGTAATCGGGGTGTACCTTTCGAGTGTCTCCACAGCAATGTGATCGGCCAACTTGACTTGGGCAATCGCCAAGGGGCGATCCATCTCGATGTCGCCGAAGTATTCCGCATGCCGGCTACATATGTCCACCGCGGCCAGAAATTCCGCGTAGAAATTCCGGGATGCGAATTCAAAACGGGGTCCGTCGTATTCCTGAATGATCTCCGCAATGTCCCTTGATTTCACCTGTTTCACCGCCCTTTTCATCCCCCTCACCCCATGATTGTACGCGGTGATCGCCAAGGGCCATGACTTCAGGGCCTTGTGATTCTGTTTCAGAAACTTGGCCGCCGATCGGGTGGAGAGAAGCGGATCCCTCCGTTCGTCCACCTTCTCATTGATTTTGAGTTTGTAGGATTGTCCGGTCCGCTTCATGAACTGCCATAAGCCGGTTGCGCCCGCATGGGATACGGCAAGGGGATTGAATGAGGATTCGATCATCGGAAGATGGGCCAGCTCCTCTGGCAGGTCATGCGCCTCAAATATCTCCTTCACCCGATCCATGTATCGTCCTGAACGGATGAGACTTGCCTTGAAGCTGTCCGCGTGGCCTATCTGAGTGCGGATGCGGTTTTTGGCATCCTGCTTTTTGAAACGAGGGGATTCGGGGATGTCCTTGAAGAGGGCATGGATGCGCCCTTCTTCTTCGGTCATCTGTTGCGGGGTGTCCCACTGCAGGTTTTCAAGTATCTTGCGATACTTTTCCCGGGCCAATCGAACCCGGGTTTTCCCTTTTGCACGGGAACTTGGGTCGTTGAGATCTATCACGTCATAGATCACTTCAAGGTGCCAACTGTCATGTATCACCACTTGCCTTCCATCATACTCGGCAAATATCTTTTTCCAAAACGCCACCTGTTTTCTGATGCCCTCTGGCATGGGGAAGGGATCAGAGGTCGTCTGCATTCGCGGAACGGGAAAAGGGCCCACCTCGGCTCTTTTTCCTGGGAGAAGTGGCGGGGTCTGATATACGGCAGAGGGGATGCCTGTGAAAAGGAATAACAGAAAGACCGTCAGGAAGAATTTTCTGCAATGAGTCCTTGTCTGTGAAGTTGGGATGTTTTTCTGTGGCATGACCAATTATCCTCCATAAAAAATGATGTTGGCTATCAAAAAGACTGTTCCTGAAGATACGGATCTGGCAAATCGTCGGCTCTGTCAAACAAATTGTCAAGCTGTTGCTTCTGACTGACGATGGTGATATTTCTCATGTCACATTCTTAAAGGCCTCTTGCGCCAAGGCGATTCTGAGTTGAACCTTTTTTTCATTGGCAGTGTCCCTGCTGACCGCTTCAACAAAGTCAGAATTTCCCAAGAGACGCTCATATTGATTTTGCAACATCTCACAATTTTCAATCTCCCTGCTCCAAGCGGCAAGCCACTCCCACCATCACCGAATCAAAGACCGAGGCATTGAGAACTTTATGGGGCTTGAACGCCTTTTTCCCTCACGTTCAGTGAGAAAACCCATGCTTTTCCAAAATGGTGTCATAAGTGCCGTCGTCAATGATCGCTTTCAGGCCGCGGTTGAAATCCGCGAGCTTTTTCTCATACCCCGGAATCGCCTTCGAGAACATGACAAACACCGGCGACATGGACAAGGGGGGATTCAGAAATTTCACACGCCTCAAGTCCCCTTCAATGCCGGGCGTGTTTTTGAGATGGTCAATGGCCACGAATTTGTCTATGACAATGAGATCCACGCGGCCTTTGAGAAGCTTCTTCAGGTTCTGCACATCACTTTTGGCACCGTCTTTTTCCAGATAATCAGCCTGATCAAATTCCGGCGTGTTCACATATCCTTTCACCACACCGATTCTGTATGGTGCCAAGCCACGGAGTTTTTTATAACTGATTGTGGAGTCTTTCCTTGCACAGAAGCCGACCTGACTCCTGATGTAAGGCGCTGAGACAGCATAAGTCGCCGCCCTTTCCTCGGAATGATAGGCAGAGTACATCGCGTCATACTTTCCCTTCTCGGTCTCCAACATGGCCCTCCGCCATGGCAGGAATTTGAAACTCGCCTTATGTCCGACCCGCTCAAAGGCCTTGTCAACAATTTGTGAAGTGAATCCACAACCGGGGAGATCCTCGGCAGCATAGGGCCGCCAATCACAGGAAGTCAGACGGATGTCTTCGGCCATGGCCGGATTCGACAGCCATACGGAAATGCTCACGAGGACGATTGGCCACATTTTTTTTTCCAACATGATTTCCTCCCTCCATTTTTCGGAATGAACAGTCTGCTCCTGGGCTGATGAAAATGTGGGAGTGTCCCGAAAATGTCACATGCAGAGTTGGCGATTGTGATCCCGTCTTTTTGGTTTGAAAATCAGCGAGTCACAAAATGCGGGAAACAAAGCCGGGGATCAACTTTTGGGAACTTCGGCAACATTTTCATCACCCAGTCTGCCCCGGATTGACAAATCCGGCGGGACTTGGACTTGCCAATCCCCGATAAAAGACATCAAGGACAGGTCCAATCCGGGACAAATGGCCCAGAAGATCATGGAGTCCTTGGCACCTTGATCACTCCTTGGCGCCTTGATCACTTGGGATTGACAAATCCGAACCGGATTTGTCAATTGTGAGGATGATGACGGGTCATTTGGAATGTCCCCATTTTTTCAGATGCGCCTTCCTCAAAGCCCTGTAGATGGTACGTTGCCGGGTTTTGCCCGCGCGGCGGAACACGTTTGCCGTCTTGCTTATCAGGTCCGCTCGTGAATCCCTGTGCCCCTTTCTGACAGTGATTTTGTCCCCGAAATGTTTCCGGGCCAGTTTGATGATGTCCTGTTTGTCAGGGAGAAACTCGGTGTCCCCGAGAATGGCCCTGATCTCCTTAATCCACACTTCGGGATCATCTGACTCAACAGACTCAACAGGTTTGGCTGGAGCCGGCACTTTCGGTTTCCTTGCATCTTTATCCTCAGGAGCCGGCACTTTCGGCTTCCTTGCACCTTTATCCTCAGTACCCGGCGTTTTCGGCTTTCTTGCACCTTTATCCTCAGTATCCGGCGTTTTCGGCTTCCTTGCACCTTTATCCTCAG
>JAOZRQ010000142.1 GCA_029940115.1 Desulfobacterales bacterium | reverse complement strand
TGGATGCTGGATGCTGGATGCTGGATGCTGGATGCTGGATGCTGGATGCTGGATGCTGGATATCCTTTCCATCCGCGCCAAGGCCATAACGTCCGATCTCCAAGGAGCGGAGCCCCTTCTGCATCGCCTCCTTGAATGTCCTGCCGATGGACATGGTCTCACCCACCGATTTCATGGAGGTGGTCAGGGAATCCTCGGTTTCGGGAAACTTTTCGAAGGTCCAACGGGGGATTTTGACCACGCAGTAGTCGAGGGTCGGTTCAAATGCGGCCATGGTCTCGCCGGTGATGTCGTTGGGGATTTCATCCAAGGTGTATCCCACCGCGAGCTTGGCCGCGATTTTGGCAATCGGATATCCGGTGGCCTTGGATGCCAGAGCCGAACTGCGAGAGACTCGGGGGTTCATCTCCACGACGATCATTTCGCCGGTCTGGGGATGAACCGCAAACTGGACGTTTGACCCGCCGGTTTCGACACCGATCTCCCGCATGATCGCGATGGATCCGTCCCGCATCTTCTGATATTCCCGGTCGGTGAGGGTCTGGGCCGGAGCCACCGTGATGCTGTCCCCGGTGTGAACGCCCATGGGGTCGAGGTTCTCGATGGAGCAGATGATGCAGACGTTGTCATTTTTGTCCCGCATCACCTCGAGTTCGTATTCTTTCCAGCCGAGGACCGACTCTTCCAGCATGATTTGGGTGATGAGGCTCGCATCGAGGCCAGTCTTGGCCAGCGCGTCGAGCTCTTCGGGATTGTACGCGACCCCGCCGCCGGTGCCGCCGAGAGTGAAGCTCGGCCGGATGATGATCGGGAATCCGATGTCATCCGCAACGGTTCGGGCCTGCTCCATGGTGTGGGCAATCCCGCTTTCCGGGATCCGGAGGCCGATCCGGTGCATCGCGGTGCGAAAGAGATCCCGGTCTTCAGCTTTCTGGATGGATGCGATGGACGCGCCGATCATCTCCACCCCGAATTTCTCCAGCACCCCCATTTTGGAGACTTCCACCGCGGTGTTGAGGCCGGTCTGGCCGCCCAGGGTCGGGAGGAGCGCGTCGGGCCGCTCCCTTTCGATGATCATGGCCACGATCTCCGGGGTCACCGGCTCAATGTAGGTCCGGTGCGCGGTCTCCGGATCGGTCATGATGGTTGCGGGATTGCTGTTCACCAAGATGACCTCATACCCCTCCTCCTTGAGGGCCTTGCATGCCTGGGTCCCGGAATAGTCAAACTCGCACGCTTGGCTGATGATGATGGGGCCGGCGCCGATGATGAGGATTTTGTTGATGTCTGTGCGCTTTGGCATTTATTCGGCTTTCTCCTCAAACAGTTTTGGCTGGAACTGTGATATGCGACTTTTGGCAAGTTCATAATTTTCAGACAGAATTTCAATCCCCACGGAATTTCTGTTCATCTCCTGTGCGACCTCACATGTTGTTCCCGAGCCAACAAACGGATCAAGCACCCAGTCGCATTCTTTTGTGAACAATTTGATGAACCATTCGGGCAAAGACTTTGGAAATACAGCACTGTGTCTGCGATTGCCACATTCTGTGGCCATGAGCAGAACATTGGTCGGATACACAGTGTTTCTCCCCAACCAGTTTGAGACATTTTTGCCGAACCCGCTGTCGTTTTTTGCATTGTCGCGAATCCTGTCGGTGGCATTGAGTTTTTTCAATCGGTTGTTCGCCCATTCACCAACAGGAACCCTCACTTCTTCCTGATACATGTTGAACTTTTTGGATTTGTTGAATTGGAGCAGACGCTCCCACGCATCTCTGAAGCGATTTGGCCACTTTCCAGGGTGACAATTCTTTTTGTGCCAGATGAATTCCTCTGTCCATAACCACCCCTGTTTCCTCATTTCAAGAATCAATTCGATGACATAAGTGTGTCGCTCGCCATTGACCGCTTTTTCTTTGATGTCAAGTATAAAAGTGCCATCCGGCTTCAATACTCTGAGCAGTTCATTTGATATGGGTGAAAACCATTTGACATAGTTGTCCGGCTTAATGCCACCATATGTTTTTGAACGACTGTCTGCATAAGGAGGTGATGTGACAATCAGGTCAAATGTGTTGTCATCGAAATTATCATGAAGTATCTCAAGACAATCGCCTTGATAAATGTCTGTGTTTACAGTTTCCATTTTTCTTCATCGGATTCGAGATCATCATCTACTGCCTCCAAGTCAATCACCTTGGAACCGTTCAGGTCGTTCGGCTGAAACTTTTTCAGGAAGGACTACTGACTTCCTTCTTGGCAATGGCCACCCATTTTTTCTGAGTCTTCCTGTGAAACTTGGGGGACAACCTGACCTCTTTGATGATCTGGCTGAATATATTGTCGGCCTCCTCGGTCCTTCCCAGCTTTTTCAGGAGGAGCGCGTATCGGCATCTCGCCTCCTCCCCGGGAAAATGGGGAACCACGTCGGCATATGCGCTCAAGGCCTCCTTGATCTCCCCTGATTCCTCAAGCGATCTGGCCAATAGGAGGTCGAATTCGGGAGAAGACTTGATCTCCTTCAGCTTGTAAAGATGCCTCTTTGCCTCCCCAAAATTTCCCTTGAAAAAGTGCGCGCAACACAAGCCTTCCCAAATCTCGGGATCATCCACATACATTCCCTGTAGGCAGCTTTTGTAAAGCGGGATCGCCTCATCAAAGCGTCCCGCGTGGATGTATCCTTCGGCAAGGGCCTTTCGGTTGGTGATGCTGTCTGAAACCTCCAATTGGTCTTTGAGCCGACGCAATTCTCTTTCAGGAGCAACCCTTCTCACAATTTCGGAACCGGCCCTTCTGGCTTGGGGACTTTGCCGAAGTTCAGGGAGCAATTCCACAAAAAAATAGACCATGCACCCCACACCCGGGAAGAGAATGATGATAAACAGCCACATCCGATCCCGACCGGTTTTGACCGCGTGGACCGCAAAGCAGACTTGGATTAAGAGACTCAGGATTCCCAATAATGGCATAGATCACTCCTCCATGCAGATTAATAAAATTCAAGGCAGTGACGCTTCATGTGGGAACGAGAAGGAGAAACCAAGTTTCTTGAAAAAACTTGGTTTCCGCCTTTGCACCCCTCAGGAGATCTGTCTCTCAAGACCTGCTGAAATGTCTCGGGCATCACCTGCGCCCCTTCCTTTTGGCCCATGACGTTTGATCCTGACAATTTTGGCCCGATATTCATTCTTGCGAGAGAGTCTGTTTCCCAAGAACCTCGCCACCAAAAATGCCAAGAAGAAGAAGGTGAACCCGAGTGTCACGGAGAGGGAGGAGTCTGGCCTCATTTCTTGGCCGATCACCGCACCTGCCATCATGCCCAAGATGGGAAACACATATATAAGAAAGGAGGCTTTGACCAAGGATGAGGTCTCAAAGCGGATGATCACCTGATCCCCCATCTTTGCCCCTGCCATGTTGATCGCCTCCACCTCCATCTCCTTTCCCCCGCCCAAAGTGTGGCACCCCTCCCTTGCGGCACAGGACTTGCATGCGCTGGTCTTTGTCGTCCTCACATAAGCGGTCCCCGTTCCCACTTTTGTCACCACACCGGTTTCAGTTGCCAAAACAGATTCCTTTCGGCGATTTCCAGAAAAGAACATACCTCAGTTTGTAGTTCTGCCTCTTGGCGGTGCGACACCGCCTGAAGGCGGAACTACAAACTGAAAATGCCCCGGTATGTTCATTCTTGGAAACCGCCTTCTTGATGCGTGAGACGTGATGCATGAACTTGATCACCTTACATTTCACGCCCCACGTTTCACACCTCACGTTTCATGCCTCACGTTTCACGCCTCACGTTTCACGCCTCACGTTTCACGCCTCACGTTTCACGCTCATAGCAGATCAGCCCGCATTGGAGACACCTTGAGGCTTCGGCTTGGGCCATCTCCTCGGTGAACCCCTTTTCGAGATCCTTGCCGGCAGCGGTCTCGACGGTGCTGGCCAGCGGCATGATCTGGCGGGGCACGGGCCGCACATTCTCCACATGGTCCACATCCTGCCATACAGAATCGGACGGGATCACCCGCTCCGGAAGTTCTGGAAAAATCCCGTACATGATCTGATGAATGGACGCGGCCGCTCGTCTGCCTGCGGCAATGGCCCGGATGGCCGCACTGTAATCGGTCAGAGAGTCCCCTTCGGAGAGCAGCCCGACTTCATCCGCATACGCCGGTCGCTTGTGGGGCGGTCTCGCCTCCCAGCGTATCGGGCCTGATGCCTGTTGTCCGTTGCTTGTTGGTGTGTCGGATTCGGCCACTTTGTCTGCCTCATCCGTCTCCTCGGATTCATCAGGCACCGCGTATTTTGAAAAGATCATCTCCGGAAACCGGCCTGAGGCAAGAAAGAGCGTCTTTACCGGCATGACGGTCTTTTCCAAGGTGTCCAATGCCACATGTTCGAGTTCGGCCAGCTGATTCCCCTCGCCGAAAATACGATTGAGCCCGACATGAAAGCAGACGCTGATCCCCTCCTTTTCGAGCGATTCCACTTCAGCCGTTTCCAAGGGGCTGTCCTCCCGGGTTTCCCGGAACAGGAGGGTGACGCGTTCCACCCCGAGATCCTTGCATATGGTTGCCGCGGTCCAGGCGGCCTTTTCCCCACCGACAATGACCACATCCGATTCACAATATATCTTGTTGTGCCTCTTGGCATCGGATCGTATCAGATCCAGCAACAGAAATGTTCCCGGAATCGGGCTTTCGATGACATCGGCCCCCCGAGTCAGGCGGCTGTCCCATCCTCCGGAACTGAGAAAGACCGAGTCAAATCCCCGTTCCAAGAGGGAATCAACGCTGAAATCCTTTCCCATCATCTTCTCTGTCTCAGCCGAGACCCCCATCTCAAGGACACCTTGAATATCCCAATCAAGGATCTCATGGGGAAGCCGATAGGCTGCAATCGCGTTGCGGAGCAGGCCCCCCAGCTGGGATGTCCCCTCAAACACCGTGGGGTCATGCCCCAGGCGGGCGGCAAAAAAAGCCGTGGAGAGTCCCGACACCCCGCCGCCGATTACCGCCACCTGCTTGCCGGTGTTTGGGGCTTTGTAGGGCTGTATCCGTTTCCCTATCTCCTTTTCGAAATCGGCTGCAAAACGCTTCAGGAAATTGATGGCCACCGGCTCATCCGCCATCTGGCGTCTGCACTCTGTCTCGCAGGGTCGGGGACAGATCCTGCCGATCACGGTGGGGAAGGGGTTCCGCTCCTTGATGACTTGGACACTGCGATGATAATCCCCCAAGGCAATCTGTCGCACATATTCCCGGATGTTGATGCCGGCCGGGCAGGCCCGCTGACAGGGCGTGGTGCATTCCTCTGTGGAATACTCCCGCAGGATGCGTCGGGTGACAGACGACAGGGTGATGATCTGCTTGGGGCAGACCCGCTCACAGGTTCCGCAACCGGTGCATCGGGCCTCGTCAACCACCGGCAGGCCTTCCGGTCCCATGGTCAGGGCGTCAAAGGGACAGGCCTTGACACAGCTTCCCAGCCCCAAGCACCCGATGGTGCAGACCTTCATCCCGCCGCTCAACAGAGCCGCGGCATTGCAGTCGCTCAGGCCATCATAGATGTATTTGGTATCCGCGTCCTGCACCCCGAAAAAGCATCCGGGTCTTGCAATGTCAGGCTCCTTGGCCTCAATGGCCACTCCGAGAATCGCCGCGATGGCTTCGGCGACCTCAGAGCCAGCTGCCACACAGGAATCCGGCGCGGCCTTGCCTGCCACAATCGCGTCCGCGTTTGCACTGCATCCCGGAAGACCGCATCCGCCACAGTTGGCCCCTGGAAGTGCGCCTTCCACCGCCTCGACTTTGGGATCAACGTAAACGTAAAAAACTTTTGACGCAGCAGCCAGACAGGCGCCCACGAGAACTCCCAGTCCTCCCATCATGAGAACGGCTTCTGTCATAATGATACACTCCTTTTCTGTTATTTGTCCATAAGTATAAACTTGGGGATTCTGCTCTTAATCTTGCTCTTAATCCTGCCTGTGTCCATTTGATTGAGAGCAAGAATTTTGTTCTTTATGAAACGGGAATTTACACTTATGGTTTACTGACAACGGACCGATCACCAAGACCCGTCGAGTCCTCTTAATCCATTGATATAGAGGCGACCACTTGCCACAAACAGAGAATAGCGGGTCAGCAGAACAGGCAAGTCATACGCATGTGCCAGCCCTATGGTGGTTTTTCCCGGTTTCCTTCCCCTGACAAAGACGATTGCCCTGACACCGGCAATCTTTGCCGTCCGGACCACCTCGTCTGTGGCCAAGCCCGTCAGCAGGACAGACTCCCCTGTCACACTGGCCAAGATGTCATCCATGCGGTCCGCACTTCCGGCCGCGACGATTGTCTGATCCAGTTGTTCCTCTCCGGAAAGGACCTCTGCTTTCAGCGTATCCCGTATTTCATATAATTTCATTATATGACCATCCTGATTTGTCCGTTTAAGTAAATAATTTCCTGTCCCCTGCTGTCGGGGAGGGAATGAGAGAATGGGGAAGTTTCAGGGAACCCACCTTGCAACTTTTTGTCCTATACTCAGAAAAATTACATCTCATAATAATAAAAAAAAGTCAAGTGTGCAAGGGAAGATTGAAAAGATTCCAAATTGATTTGAAAATTGCTGGTTATCAGTTGCTGTCGGCATGGTGGTTCGCGGGAATGGAGTGGAGGTGTGATAAGTATCCGGCCAAAAGTTTTTCAGGATTTTCCTTGGGAAGACAACCTTCACATTGCGAACCGCGGATGGACGCGGATGAACGCGGATGGTCTGTGTGCCGGACAGGGTGCGGACTCATCCGCGGTTTGTGAGAGTTGTCTGACCCATGATTCTCACATATGCAAACACCTGAAAATATATGGCCAAGTACTTGTTTAGGAACCATGACCAAACAACATCCCGGCCCACGCCCGTTTCGGATTGGCAAATCCGAGACGTCCGCCGGATTTGGCAATCCGGCAGGAGCTGGAAATGGGGAAGTTGTTTGGTCACGGTTCCTTAATAGAGCATTTGAGAGAAGCCAAGTTTTTTGAAAAAACTTGGTTTCTTTGGGAGCTGATGAAAAATGCCATTTTGTTCTTCAATTTGGAAAAATCTTGCCAGGATTCAATATGCCCTTGGGGTCAAAGAGCGACTTGATCCTCTTCATCAGATCCATGGCAACCGCGCCGATCTCCTTTGAGATGTACGGCGATTTGGTGATCCCCACGCCATGCTCGCCGGAGATGGTGCCGCCGAGTTGAAGCGTGTGATCGAACAGCTTGTCAATGACCTCTTCGGCTTTCCTCAGTTCCGCTTGGTTTTTCTTGTCCAGCATGATGTTGAAATGGATGTTTCCATCCCCCGCGTGCCCGAAGCTCGCGATGAACAGGCCGCTTTCATCTCTCAGTTCCCTCATCTTTCTGACCATGTCCGGAATCTTGCTCCGCGGAACAACGATGTCCTCATTCATTTTGTCCCGGCCATGCTTGAAAAGCGCGGGGTTGATGGCCCTGCGCGCTTTCCAGAGATTCGCGGCCTCTGTCGCCGTCTTTGCGACTTGAACACGCGTGGCCCCTTGGGACATGCAGATCTCCTTCAACTGCCGGACAGTCAGCCGAACCTCATCCTCCCTTCCATCGGCATCAATGAGAAGCAGGGCATCCGCGTCCATCGGCAGGCCGATTTTCAGATGTTCCTCCACACATCGTATGGAGGAGTTGTCCATATATTCAATGGTTCGCGGGATGATGCGGTGTCTGATGATCTCTGAGACCGTCTCCCCCGCTGTCTCCATTTTGTCAAAAAACGCGGTCACGGTCTTCACGGTCTCTGGAAGCGGCAGGAGTCGGAGGGTCATCCGCGTGATGATCCCAAGGGTCCCCTCGGACCCGATCATCAGGCGGGTCAGGTCGTATCCCACCACCCCTTTGGCGGTCTGCACACCGGTACGGATGACCTCCCCGGTGGGAAGGACCACCTCAAGGCCCAACACATAATCCCGGGTCACCCCATATTTGACTGCGCGGGGGCCGCCCGCGCATTCGGCCAGATTCCCGCCCAGAGTGGAGAATTCGGAACTTGCGGGATCCGGAGGATAGAAAAGCCCCTCTTTTTCAACGGCCTTGTGGAAATGTCCGGTCACCACCCCCGGTTCCAGATGGGCAATCAGGTTGTCCCGGTCTATCTCCAGAATCCGGTTCATGCGGCTCATCACCAGGACCACCCCGCCATGGACAGGAAGGGAGCCGCCTGTGAGTCCGGATCCGGCTCCTCGGGGAATCACCGGAAAGCCCTCTTCATTGGCGAGTGCCATGATGTCGGATATCTGGTCCGCATTCTCCGGGAAAAGCACCGCGTCAGGAAGGCAGACATGAGCGGTGGCATCATACGCGTAACACGCGAGGTCCTCCCTGTTTCTGACGCAATGGGCGGGGCCGACGATCTCTTTCAGTTTTTGGAATGTTCTGTTGTTCATAAGCTCCTCTGCCAACAGGTTGCAAATGGCGCTCATTGTTCATAAATAAACGAAGCTATCCGAAAAATCATTAACACCCTGAAATGATGGCAGATTCAAAAACAGCGCATTTTTCCCGCGACACATTGACACCATTGCTCAAACCTGTTGCTGGCAAATTATTTTTCGGATAGGTTCACAGATCGATAGCATATTGATGGATTTCATCCAATTCCTGTTGATCCCCCAAAGCCGATGCACCCTTCCCGGCACAGATGCCCCACAAAGTCGAGGGCCTCATCTCCGAACTGTCGCCGTATCTGTTCCAGCGTGTTCTCACCGTTGATTGCATCCAGAATCGGCTTTGCCTCAAAGGAGACCGGAACCGACCAATCAGGCGAACCGCCTCGTCTTCGGGATGCATGCTGTGTTGGCTACACCCAGATCGCAAATATCTGTTTGTCCCCAAAAGCGATCTGCTCCTGTCTGTATTCTTTGTTCTTGTTGAAATCATAAATCAGGAGATAGCCCTCTTTCAGGGAATAGATATTGAGATAGTCGCTCAACTGTCTCAGGCCGTCCTGATGATATTTCGGGCCGTGCCAGATTTTCAGTTCAAGCACATACCGTCTGTTCTGCCAGGTGATGACAATATCCATCCGCCGTTCAAGGGAGACATTCGGCTCCTTGAAATCAAATCCCATCCCGTTGATGATGGGCCGGAGATAGGAGAGAAACAGCAGATGTCCCTCCCGTTCCAGAAACTTGGCGTCCCTGTCTGAGTAATTCTCCCTCATAAAGGCTTGGAAGCGTTGCAGGATCAGCCTGACATCCAATCCCTCAGGCGTATAAAACTCCGGACCGCTGAAACCGTTCAGATCAAGGTACTTCGTCTGAAGCAGCTCACACATAATGTGGGCATATATCCGCTGCTCGAAGATGCGGTTGTGAATCCGGCAGCGTCCCCGTTCCGAGGGGATGTAATCCTGGAGCATGGTTTCGATTTCCCGGGGAGCAAAACTCAGATCCACCTCAAAATCAGCCGCTATGTTCCAGGGGCTGTTGTATTTATCCTGAGCGGAGTCGAAGGACTGTCTCTGGTCATCCGGACGGATTTTCGCTTTGAGGGTTTTGATATCATGCACCCCGACCAGAACAACCGAGTGGAAAGTGTGATCCTGCCCCATATTCCGCAACAGGTATTTATTCCGCAACATCTCCAGGAAATGGAGAAATATATGGCTGTTGCTGCTTTTATCCACCTCATCAACCAGCAGCACGACCTGTTTGTCCCGTTCTGACACATATTGAGAAATGAATTCCGACAGTTCTTCAAAATTATGAACCTGTCGGGAGGCCCGGGCAAAATCGTCAGAAATTTCCGGGCTGCCAAGCCTGACCGTGCGGGCAATGATTCTCAGGAATGCCTGGCAAAATGCCTGCTCACTGACAAAAGGCGCATCTCCTGTCCCTTCAAAACTGATGGCCAGGGTCAGATAATCCTCCCGGAGACTTAGCTGAGTGTTCAGCAGGTGCAGGGTTGTTGTCTTTCCGAACTGCCGGGG
Source organism: Desulfobacterales bacterium (assembly GCA_029940115.1). Taxonomy (GTDB): domain Bacteria; phylum Desulfobacterota; class Desulfobacteria; order Desulfobacterales; family 4be13; genus JAOZRQ01. The sequence continues at coordinate 3,677 of JAOZRQ010000142.1, read as the reverse complement.
GCGGTTGATGGTGAAATACTCACCCGCCTCAACCAGCTCGATAATCTGTTCAATTTTGGCTGAGGTGTCAGCCATGTAATGGCGATGAGGCACACACAGCCCCGTGTCATTGAATTTTCGTTTCATAAAATTTCTCCTCAGATTGCGATATGATTGTATTTGTCTTTTCCCGGCCCTGTATCCATAATCGTGTGCTGATCCGACAGTCTTCCTGCCCTGAGGCAGATTCCCCGCATTTTTTGGACCGCATACACCGATAATCAGCGATTACAGTTGATTATCAAGTTATGGAAACTCCCACAGGATCCGAATCCATTGCGGAATATGGTAGGGAGCGTGGACGGACAGCGACTCTGTCTTTCTGCATTGCCCGGCATAAAATTCCGCTATATCCAGCAACAGGGAATCCCGAAGTGCGTCTTCGTCCGAGTCCTGATAAGCGTGGGTGATACGGATTTTGTGCCAGTAAGGTTTTGCTTTTTTTACCGTAAGAATACATTCGACAAGTTTCCGTTTGTCAGCATCGTCTGTCACAGTGGCGAAAGCCTCTTTCCATAACTGCGCCAATTGAGCAGGGTTTCCGGGAGTTCCGCCGAAATGCGATTTTATCCGTTCCCATACGGTTGAGAAATGATTCCCAATATCCACGTCATCCCTGATATCCTGGCTCATTTCCCTGTAAATATCATCCAATTGCAGGGAAGACCCGGAAAAGCGCAACTGACAGTCGCTTGTGTCAAACAGGGATTGCAGATCCGGTTCAAGAAAATATGCCTCTTTATGAATCCAACCTGTCACCAGAACATGCGAATCAGAGATGACCTCTCTATTCACTTGGGAATTGTCATACATCTGATGACGGAGTTCCTCCGTGTCGCCATACTGAGAAGATATCCCTGTGAGGTCTCCGGGTTGCAGATCAAGATCAACAAGCGCAAAAAGCTTCTCAGATGACAGGTAAGAGTCAGGTTTTATTTCTTCATGGAGTTCTTTCAGTTCCTGATAAGTTCGTAGCACAGACACTCTGTCTCCGCATGGAATAAAAACGGGTTTCTTGTTTCTCCACCATCGGGGCACTGTGGCTCTCCAGAAGTTCGCATCCGGAAAATTCTCAAGTTTTCTCATCTGCTGAGGGGTATGAATATCCAGATAACCGATGTCCCCCTCGCACAGAATCACGATACATCCCCTGATTCTCCTGTGACTCAGAAGTTTCCGACAGAAGGCTTTCCTGTATTCAGGCGTCAATTCCGTGCTCCTTTCTCTTTGCAGCAGGATCGGCGAGCCGGGGTTCAAGCTCCTTCACATGGCGGGGGGTCAGTGCCTCGCAGAGATAAAAAGAATGGGTCGCGAGAAGATACTGGTTGTTTTCCCCCCAGGAGGCCAGTTCCCGGACGATCTCATATTGCCAGTCCGGATGCAGTCCGTTTTCGATTTCGTCAATCAGGACGATGGCGTTATTGATTTCCCTGTGCCTGATCCATGAATAAAGACTTGCCCGCTTGATTTCACCATGGCTCAGATTTTCCGGGCCCAGATTGAGATAAGTGTTTCCGGCCGTTTTGCAACGCACGGTCACGGAATCCATTTTCGGTGTTGCTGAAATCTCCTTTTCTTCTCCCAGCAGGGTTTTCAGTTCCTTAACCAGGGAATTGTAAGCATTCCCATAACTTCCTGTTTTATTGACTTCCTGAAAATCTCTGTCCCTGGCATCCTGAAGTGCCTCAAGAATTTTTAACACGGAAAACGGACTGTAATTGTAAAAATTGGGCAAAAGCTCTCTGACCTCCTCTAAAGACTTTTCATAATTCCCCTCGGATTTAAAAAGTTTCTGTATGGTATCATCCTCAAGAAAGAGGTAGGGCTGAGTCGGCTGTCCTGCCAGAAAGACATGCTCGCCTGCATAATTCAGGGCTTCCTTGGCGAGAGGATCGTCACAGGAAGCCTGGCAGAACAGTCCGTAGTCATAATTTTTGTCTTCAGCAGGAAGCTCCACAACATTCAAGGGTAATGATTTGAATGGTTCGAGTCTCTGGCCGAGTTCATTTTCAAGAGATTCCAAATCCTCTTTCAGTTGTCTGAATTCTTCGGCAATTTTTTCATAGGATTGCCTGTCTGCCTCCGACTGGAACAGGAACGTAAGAACTTCCAGCGGATTTCTGTTCGCATTCCTGATATCTTCCAGATCAATAACCGTTGATGAGTGTTGCACCTTTTGCAGAACAGTTTTCAGTTCTCTGCATTTCCTTCTCTTGGCTGTGACTGTCTTCATCATTTTTCCGATTTCAACTTCATGATCTTTGCGAAGAGGCGCAAGAAAAAACTCGAATTCTATCGGCTGATTCTGGTACAACAGTTCCATCTTTGCGATACAAATCCGGGTGACCTCCCATTTCTCATAAGGCATTTTTGTATGCTTTATGGTATGATTCAGAAAATCACGTCGTTCAGGGTGGCGGGAGCAGTGCAGCAGCGCAAATATCAACTGTAGCAGCGTACTCTTCCCACTCCCGTTCTCACCGCCGATTGGAAAAATCTGGGGCTTTATATCCGGCTCAAAACTGATGGTAACATCTCTGAGACACCGATATGCATGGACATGGATTTTCAAGAGTCTCATCATCGTCATATAAACTCCTTTTTGTTTAGAATTCAACAATTGCAGGAAAATCCGTCCTTCCTTTTCTTATCCGGTTTCCATGTATTTGTTGCCAAGTGTGTCATGTTCCGCGGAGTAATCTTCGGGAACCCTTCCTTCAAACACTGCGTCATCCGTCCAAAACGGGTCTTCATCATCCGTAATGGAATCATTCCGGCTGTTCAAGGTCTGTCTGACTGCATGAAGGACAAATTGTTCAAGAGTCATTCCCATTGATACAGCCTTTTCAAACGCCTCTTCTTCCAATTTGTCAGGTAACATAATGGCTGTGTTTTCCATATCATCTCCTTTGTCTCTCTGAAACGGACATTCCGTTTTTTCATGCTTGTTTGCTGAGTCTTAAAACGCCAAGAGCGTTATTGCTGTCTGCCATGCCAGGATGGTAATTCGTTTCTTTGCTCGTTACGAGGCTCTGCCTCGTAACGCATATCGTGAGGGCTTCTGCCTCATTGAAGGAGGTGAGCTGAATAGGATTTGATGGCTCCTAAATTTCTGAACCTCGCCGAATTTTCAGGCAGCCATGCCCATACAGCAAGACGACCGTTCTGGGCGGATGCGTACCCTATCACTTGGAAAAATGTGTCCTTTTTTACTTCTTGGAATCTCGGACATTAGGTCATCCGCATTATTGGGAAACACTCCCTTCTTTGAGCCAGAACGCCCCATCTTCATTTGCGATAATGATGAAACCGCACTCACATAGTTTCCAGATGATAGGTCAGGGTTGTCACCCGATCCATCGAGTCGTAATCCATTGCCGTATAAAAATTGTGCAGTCCGCTGTTTCCGGCAATCCGCCTGACCACCCATTCCACACGGCCCCGTGCATCATAGGAATTATGCTCCTCACCCGATGCGTCTTCCACCCAGGATAAAAATCCCCTGAGATTTTGTGCGGTAACGGTCTCCCCCTCGCCTGTTGCGGCTCTGACCACATCAGCCACATCTAACCTGCCATCCTGGTTCAGATCGCAGTCCGTGAGCGAGCCGTCTTCCTGCAATATCGCATCCGCAATCC
>JAOZRQ010000635.1 GCA_029940115.1 Desulfobacterales bacterium | reverse complement strand
TTTGTAGTTCCGCCTTTAGGCGGTGTCACACCGCCTAAAGGCGGAACTACAAACTTTTCGTTCGTCTGAGAAGTGTAAACTATTTTTCAGGCAAAATGAAGGGTGCCAAAAAATGCTTGCAAAAAGGACTGCCTTATGGCATATGTGAAGTTTTCGACTTTGAGAAAATTAGCAGATCTGAAAATTTGATGGCTGATCCAGAGTGCCAAACTTGCAATTTGGCATCCCCAAACAGGCAACGACCAACAGGCAACAAGCTTGGTTCTAGCGGATTTTGTGGTTCATGCGGTCAGCGGACAGCGAACATGGGCGAGCGGCCACAGGCATTATTCGCCGCTCGCCTCAGACCACAAAATCCGTTAGAATCAGCGGTAGTCCTGCAAAGGTAGTGATGAATCCCATTCAGTCCCTTGAATATCAGCACACTGAATTTCGTTCATCACTACATGTGCAGGACTACCGAATCAGCAACAAGCAACTGACGACTGACAACAACCAATAACCAACAGGCAGCATGAAGACACTCATTCTCACCGAAAAACCTTCTGTGGCAAGGGATTTTGCCAGTGCGTTAAACGTCAGGGGAGGCAAGAAGGGCTATCTGGAAGATGACGACTACATCATCACTTGGGCGGTGGGGCATCTGGTGGAGCTTCTTGAGCCTGAGGAGTATGACGCCAAGTGGAAGAAGTGGCATCTGAACACGTTGCCGATCATACCTGAGCAATTTCGGTACAAGCCGATTGAGAGAACTGGGGATCAACTCGGTGTCATTGAGGAGTTGCTGAAAGACGCGGCGATTGACACCGTCATCATCGCTACCGACGCGGGGCGGGAAGGGGAGGTGATCGCCCGAACCATCCTTCTGCATTCGGGCTTCACCGACACCGCCAAGATCAAACGCTTCTGGACCAGCCAGGCGCTGACCCCCCAAGTGGTCAGGGAGGGGATGACGGAACTGAGGCCGGCTGCGGACTACGACCGCCTGTGGAAGGCGGGGCAGTGTCGGCAGATTGCGGACTGGCTCGTGGGGATGAACGGATCCCGGGCCGCGACCATCCGAATGAACGACCTCTTCACGGTGGGAAGAGTCCAGACCGCGGTCCTCTCGCTCCTGGTGGACCGCCGGCGGGAGCGGGAGGACTTCAAGCCGGAGCCGTATTGGATCCTTCGGGCCTGTTTTGTCAACGAGAAAGGGCTCTGGTGGGGGATCTGGTTCAAGAAGAGTCAGACCCGGATCAACACCGAGGCCGAGGCGAACCAGATGCAAGAAAAGATCGCGGCCCAGACCGGCGCGGTCAAGTCGGCCAAGAAGCAGAAGAAGAGACAGCCGCCGCCGCCGCTCTACTCCCTGACGGACCTCCAGCAGGAGGCGAACAAGAAGTTCGGGCTTTCCGCGGAACAGACCCTCAACATCGCCCAGGGGCTTTATGAGACCAGGAAGTGTCTCTCCTATCCCCGGACCGATTCAAAGGTTCTCGGCAGCAAGAACGTCGACATGGCCAAGAATCTCGTGAAGAAGCTCTCCAAGCCCTACGGGAAATATTTCGCAGGGGTGGGGGAGAAGCTCATCCGCGCGTCGAACAAACGTGTCTTCAATGACGCCAAGCTGACGGATCACCACGCGCTCATCCCCCTTGCCCCGCTTCCCGGGAACGCCAACCCGGAGGAGGAGCGGGTTTATCAGCTGGTTCTGAAACGATTCGCCGCGGCCTTTCATCCCGATTGCGAATATGAGCAGACGGAGATCATCACCACGGTGGAGAAGGAGACCTTTCGCACAAAGGGGAAGCGAATCCTCAAGCCGGGATGGCAGGCAGTCTATGAGGCCGACGGGGATCAGAAGGACGGAGATCAGAAAAAGGATGAGGGTGAGGCGGAACCGGAAAATCTTCCGCCTCTTGACAAAGGAGATCCGGCCCCTGTCAAGGAGAGCAAAATCGATAAGAAAAAGACGACCCCGCCGCCGGAATACACCGAAGCCCTGCTTTTGAAGGACATGACCAATCCCGGGAGATATGTCTCAGAAGATGAGCTGAAACGGGTTTACAGAGGGGATGTGGGGCTTGGAACCCAAGCCACCCGGGCGCAGATCATCGAGAAGCTTCTGGATCGCCGCGGCTATGCGAAGAGAGAGAAAAGGCATCTGATCGCCACTGACAAGGGGTGCCGCCTCATTGACACCTTGAGGCAGCTCAAAATGGCCCATATCCTCGCGTCCGCTGAGGAGACGGCCCGATGGGAGATGCAGCTTCATCAGATCGCCCAGGGGCAAGGGGAAGACAAGGAATTCCTGGATGGCATCAAGAATTTTATCATACAGACAATAGAGGAATTTAAAGTGAATCCGCAAACAGTGTTTGGCCCATCGCATGCGGCACTCGGCAAATGTCCCGAGTGCGGCGGAAACATCATCAGAGGAAAAAAGGATTACGGCTGCTCCAAATGGAGAAAGGAGGACGGGGCCTGCCGTTTTGTCATCCGGAGTCGTATGTCCGACCGATTGATCACGCCTTCCGTCATTTCAGATATGCTCTCCAGAAAGGCGGCCGGCCCGTTGGACGGGTTTCTCTCGGAAGACGGGGAGTTGTTTTCGGCTGTTCTCAAACTCGTCAAAGATGAAGACGGCTGGCGGGTTGAGGTGGAACCGAGCGACATCCCCCAGAATCTGAGTGAGAATTCACTGGGGGAATGCCCTGCCTGCGGTGGCGAAGTGGTTGAAGGAACAAAGGGGTATGGGTGTTCCAATTGGAGACGAGATGACGGTGGATGCATCTTTACGATATGGAAAGTCATTGCCGGTAAGGAGATAACGCCTGACATCGCGAAGGAGCTTCTCTGGAGAGGAGAGGCCGGGCCCTTTGACGACTTCATCTCAAAAGCGGGCAAGCCGTTCTCCACCCGGCTTAAACTGGATCAGAAAAGCGGATGGAGAGTACAGTTTGATTTTCCTGAGAATCGGGATCCCATCGGGAAATGCCCGGTCTGCGGCGGGAATGTGGTTGAAAGTCCGAAGGCGTATGGGTGTGCGAACTGGCGGGACGAGGATGGCAGTTGCAAGTTCACCATCTGGAAGGTGGTTGCCCAGCGGGAGATTTCTGTGAAGAATGCGACTCATCTGCTTGAAGAGGGGGTGACGGATATCCTCTTCGGGTTCATCTCAAGAAAGGGGAACGCCTTTTCAGCGAGGCTACGGCTTCAGGCGGATGAGACTGGCCTCTTGAAGACGATTTTCGATTTCTCGGATAATCCTTATTGACCCTAGCTGAAGCCCGGCAAAGGCGGACATTCAGTTGTAGGTGGCGTAAGTACTTGGGCAAAAGTTTTCCAAGATTTTCCTTAGGAGTCACGCAAAAATAACTTCACATTCTTTGGGAGTTTATAAGCGATTCCCATACCATGAAACCGGAAAGAATGTGAAGTTATTTTTGCGTGGACCCTTATATGCCTGATTCTAACGGATTTTGTGGTATGAGGTCGTTTTTGAACGCAGAGGCTCGCGGAGATTCGGACTCTGCGTCTACTCTCCCATTGCAACTCGGGCGGGCACTGGCATGATTCGCATGTCAATGCCCCCCGAAGGCGGACACTCCCATCTGCAGCTCGTGGCTGATTGAAAAGATGCCGCCCGACTCTGCCAACAGGAACGCCTGCACCATGAGGGGTGAC
>JAOZRQ010000948.1 GCA_029940115.1 Desulfobacterales bacterium | reverse complement strand
ATTGATCTGACGGTCAGAGGCTGGAAACCTGGGGTTTCACCAATTGCCGAAGTCACTGCCGGGAGAGCGCAAATCGGCGTGGTCGAAGGTGACACACTGATAAAAGCCGGAGTGGGGGGAAACGCCATCAAGGCAATTGCAACCCAATTCCAAAAAACGCCGTTTTGCCTGATGAGCAAGAAATCTCTCGGCATAGAGACACCTGAACAACTGAAAGGAAAAAAAATCGGGATCAATTCCACGGCAGTTGTCATGACAAAAATCGTGCTGGCGAGCAAGGGACTTGGGCTCGAAGACATCACAACCGTCCCGATAGAAAGTGAGGATGTCCGGCCCCTCATCAAGGATGAAATTGATGCGTATGTCGGATTCATGAATGCCCAACCGCTGACCTTGAAAGAAAAAGGATATGAGATCAATGTCATTCCCGCATTCAGACACGGATACGACTTTTACAGCGGGGTTTACTTTGTGACAGAGACAATGATCCGGAAGCGGCCGGACATGATCCAGAAATTTTTGGGCGCGACACTGCGCGGTTGGAAAGAGGCGTTCAAAGACCCGGCCGCAACCGCAAAACTGGTCGTGAAAAAGTATTATCCCAAAGGCTCGGTCAGTCAGCAGACAGAATCCCTGAAAGTGTTCAAGTTTCTGGCGACTCTCGGAGAAGGCAGGCAGTTTTTCGGATGGATGGAAAAGGAATACTGGACAAAGGGAATTGACATTCTGCACAAATTCAAGCAGATCGACAGGAAAATCCCTGCTGGTGATGTGTTCACTATGGAGTTTTTGGAAAGTGTTTATTTTGGGAAGAAGAAATACTGATTATAACGGATTCAGGGCCGCACCCTTCGGCAAGCTCAGGGATCGGGACGCAGAAAATTCGGCAAATAAGGAGGGTCAGCAGATGGAAATTCCCTCTTGGCTCGCCGGGAGGAATTTCCCAGATTTTTAACAATGATGAAAGGAAAACGATATGTCCGTTCATATTTCACTGGAACTTCCGGAAAGCGCATTTTCCATCCTGCGGATGAAGCCGGATT
>JAOZRQ010000947.1 GCA_029940115.1 Desulfobacterales bacterium | reverse complement strand
CTTGATGAGTTGGAGGTGACCAAGCCATGCATTGACATGACGGATGAGGGTTACAACTGCGAATGGTCCCAGGAACTCAAACTGGAACAGTCTTTTGACGAATACCTGAATGCGTGGATCGTGCTGCACATCCTCAAGGACAAGTTCGGCTGGGGCACACCCGACGACCCGGGCTTCATCTTCAACATGAGTGTGGGCTATAATCTGGAGGGCATTCTGAGTCCCACCGTGCAACGCTTTTTGGACAGGATGGCCGATTGTTCAAATGAGAAGGCCGAGAAAATCGAGCGACTGGCCAAGTTCTATCCCCGGGCCGGGGAGCTGAACATTTCGGACTGCATTTCCGACGACATCACCATCTCCACCATGCACGGATGCCCCCCGGACGAGGTGGAGAAAATCGGCCGTTACGCGGTGACGGAGCGCAGGCTCAACACCACCATCAAGCTCAACCCGACCCTTTTGGGTCCTGAACGTCTGCGAGGCATCCTCAACGACAAACTTGGGTTTGAGACGGTGGTGCCGGACTTGGCCTTCGATCATGATCTTAAATACGGCGACGGCGTGGCCCTGATCCGTGCGCTTCTCGCTGACGCGGAAAAGAGCGGGGTGGCATTCAACATCAAGCTGACAAACACCTTGGAAACCACGAACCAAGAGCGGAATCTGCCCAAAAACGAAGGGATGGTCTATATGAGCGGCCGGGCCCTTCATCCGATCAGCATCAACTTGGCGGCCCGCTTGCAGACCGAGTTTGATGGACGACTCAATATTTCCTTTTCAGCGGGGACCGACTGTTTCAACTTCGCTGATGTCATTGCCTGTGGTCTGAAGCCGGTCACGGTCTGCTCCGACATATTGAAGCCCGGGGGCTACGGCCGGCTCTCCCAGTACCTGGAGAATCTCGGTCAGGCTTTCCAGGAGACCGGGTCCCGGACCATTGAGGAATTCATTGCAGCCCGTTGCACAGGGACCGATGATCCGGCCCGGGCCGGTCTGAAGAACTTGCAGGTGTATGCTGATGCGGTCATTGAAAAGGAGAGC
>JAOZRQ010000634.1 GCA_029940115.1 Desulfobacterales bacterium | reverse complement strand
CCCGGCTTTTTCCCGAACGGGCCGACTCCGCAACTGCAAGAAAAAGCCGGGTTTCAGTCAAATGAGGAACTGAGTCATATCAACGATGGCGAGACGACCGGTATGCTGATGACCTGTCAGGTTTTCCTTTGCTTGAAACGACCTTGGAGGCGGTTCTCACCCCCACTGCATCGCCGAGACATTCGGTGACCTCACGAGTCAGGGACGGATTCAGCTTCATATCATCCGGCAGGGCGATGGTGGTCTCCGTCTTTTCCGGATCGGTCAGATGAATGTAGCCTCGGCACGGCCCCGGATATTTTTTGAAGATATCGTGCAATTGGGCAAGGGTCTCCCTGTCAGAACGGGTGATGTCGAGATTGAAATGGATGCTCTCCGTTCTCACCTCCCCAGCCTTCTCCAGCGGGAGGATCGTGTCCGCCAATATTTTCACCGAGCTCTCATCCTTCTGGATGTGCCCTTCGATGAGGAGCGCCTTGTCCGCGACCAGAATATCCCGGCATTCCGCATAAACCGAGGAGAACACCGTGGTCTCGACGGTTCCGTGCAGATCCTCTGTGGTGATGAATGCCATCGAATCGCCCCTTTTCGTCTTGATGGCCTTGACATTCGTGACCACGCCACCGATGCGCACCCCCGCGCCGTCATTCTTCTCCTTGAGAGAAAGCGTGTTCCCGTTGGTCAGCCCCTTTAGCAGGGATTCAAATCTGCCGAGGGGATGGCCGGTGATGTAGAATCCAAGGGCGTCCTTTTCCATGGTTAGTCGTTCCTTCTCGTCCCATTCCAAGATGTCGGGCATGGTCGGCGCGTTCATCTGTGGCGCGTCCTCTCCCACGTCAAACAGAGACATCTGGGGGCCGGTCTTCTCCTTCTGAAGTCTCTGCCCGTAGTCGAGGGCCTCCTCCAGAACCGCCATCATCTGGGAGCGGCGATCCGTGGTGGAATCAAACGCGCCGGCCTTGATCAGGCTTTCGGCGACCCGCTTGTTCACCTTGCGGAGATCCACCCGCTCGCAGAAATCAAACAGCGAGGAGAATCTTCCGTTCTCCGTTCTCTCGGCGATGATCGCCTCGATGGCCCCCTCTCCCACGTTCTTCACCGCGACCAGCCCGAATCGGATATCCGATCCCTTTACCGTGAATTCCCTGTCGCTCTCGTTGATGTCCGGCGGAAGCACAGGAATGGCATGGCTCTTGCATTCCGCAATGTACTTGACCACGCCGTCGGTGGAGTGCATTTCGCTGGTGAGCAGGGAAGCCATGAACTCCACCGGATAATGCGCCTTCAGGTACGCGGTCTGGTAGGCGATCAGGGCATAAGCGGCACTATGGGCCTTGTTGAACCCATACCCCCCGAATTTTTCCATCAAATCGAAGATCTGTTTTGCCTTGCTTTTCGGAACATGATTCTCAATCGCCCCTTTGGTGAACCGGTCCCGATGTTCCGCCATGATCTCGACGATCTTCTTCCCCATCGCCTTCCGCAACCCATCGGCTTCGGACATGGAATAGCTGGCGAGCACCCCGGCAATTTTCATCACCTGTTCCTGATACACAATGACGCCGTAAGTCTCCTTCAAGATCGGCTCAAGTTCCGGAACAAGATATTCAACCGTTCGCCGGCCATGCTTCCGCTCCACAAAGTCATCCACCATGCCGCTCTCGAGGGGGCCGGGGCGATACAGGGCCACCAGTGCGACCACGTCCTCAAAACAGGCCGGCCGCAACCTCGTGAGCAGATCCTTCATGCCGGAACTCTCCAACTGAAACACACCGGTGGTGTCCCCTGCGGAGAGGAGTTTGTAGGTTGCCGCGTCGCCGAAGTCAAGGTTCAGCAGATCCGGTGCCTCTCCCTTCTGCTCTCTGATGAGCGACAGGGCTTTGGCGATGACGGTCAGGTTGCGAAGGCCCAGAAAGTCGAATTTGACCAGCCCGATCTTTTCGACATATTTCATGTCGAGCTGGGTCACGACCTCCTCTTTCTTGCCTCTGAACAAAGGCAGGTATTCCACAAGGGGCTTGTCCCCGATGACCACGCCCGCGGCATGCGTTGAGGCATGGCGGGTGAGCCCCTCAAGCACCCGGGAGATCTTGATCAGCTCCGCGACATCCGGCTTCTCCCTCGCGAGTTCCCGGAGTCTCGGCTCCTGTTTCAACGCGTCGTCAAGGCTGATGTTCAGGACATCCGGAATCATCTTCGCTATGGCATCCACCTCCCGCAACGGCATGGCGAGTGCGCGGCCCACATCCCGGATGACGGCCCGGGATTTCATGGTTCCGAAGGTGATGATCTGGGCCACATAGTCCCCGCCGCCGTATCTCTCCACCACATACTTGAAGACTTTTTCCCTGCCGTTGATGCAGAAATCCACGTCAATATCCGGCATGCTGCTGCGCGCAGGGTTGAGGAACCGCTCGAAGATGAGCCGGTGTTCGATGGGGTCCAAGTCTGTGATGCCCATGGAATAGGCGACAATGCTCCCCGCCGCGCTCCCTCTCCCGGGACCCACCGGCACCCCGTTCTCTTTGGCATATTGTATGAAATCCGCGACAATCAGAAAATATCCGGTGAATCCCATCTGCCGGATCACGGATACCTCATAGTCGAGCCGGTCATTGTAAACTTTCTCATCAATATCATCAGGCCGCTTTGCCCGGATCTCCTGCAACCGCTTCTCAAATCCCTCTCGGACCTTCTGTTCAAAGAGTTCCTCGGTGCTCAGACCCGAATCAGCCTCGAATTTCGGGAAATGATAGGTCTTGAAATCAAATTCAATGTGGCACCGTTCCGCGATGGCCCCGGTATTCTCCAGCGCGGCCGGATAATCCCTGAAATCCGTCTGCATCACGTCATTAGGCTTGAAGTAGAGCTGGTCTGTGCCGAACTTGAAGCGATCGGTGTCGTGAATGGTCTTGTTGGTCTGGATGCAGAGCAACACCTCGTGGGCTTGGACATCCTCCTTGTTCAGGTAATGGCAGTCATTGGTGGCGACCATTGGGATGGAGAGACGCTGGCTCATCTCCATGAGCGCGTGGTTCACCTTCTCCTGAATGTCAAGTCCGTTCTTCTGCACCTCCAGGAAGAAATGACTCTCCCCGAAGGTCTGGAGATAGAAATGAGCCGCCGCATCGGCCTGCTCGATTCTTCCTTCCTGAAGCAGTCGGGGGATCTCCCCGTGCAGACACGCGGAAAGGGCGATCAGCCCGCTGCTGTGCGCCTTCAGCACCTCCTTGTCAATCCGGGGCTTGTAGTAAAAGCCCTCCAACTGGGCAATGCTGGCCAGCTTGCAGAGATTCCGATACCCCTCCTGGTTTTCGGCAAGAAGCACCAGATGGGAGAGGTTTTTGCCGTCCTCCGCGGTCTTGTCGGTCAGCCGACGCGGGGCCAAGTAGCACTCACAGCCGATGATCGGCTTGATGCCGGCCTTTCGGGCCTTTTCATAAAACTCGACGGCACCGAACATGGTCCCGTGGTCTGTGATGGCCACCGCGTTCATGTTGAACTCTTTTGCCCGCTTCAACAACGGGTCAATCCTGATGGCCCCGTCCAAAAGGCTGTACTGGGTATGAACGTGGAGATGGGTGAATGGTGTCATTAGGGTGTCTTCTTCCTATTTCTGGTTCAAAGCCTGCCTTGCGTGTCCAAGCAGAGATCATCCGGAGTGCAAAGCTTGCCTT
>JAOZRQ010000633.1 GCA_029940115.1 Desulfobacterales bacterium | reverse complement strand
TCGGGTTGGCAAACCCGAAGCCGTGCAGAACAATTTTGCAAATTGTCTCACGGGGATTTGCCAATCCCCCGCGAGCATTAATTTTCCTTAACCCTTTACACAAAAGGAGGTTCAGACAATGAAATTCAAATTTTTTCCCATGATGCTCGCCCTGCTCATGGTTTCAGGTCCGGCCCTGTCGGCGGACCTGGACTCCCCAAGCGCGCCAACTGATCCGGGCAGTGCCATGTTCACCATCGAAGACATTTACAACCGCCTGAATGACGGCACGGAGGGGACCAGACGCTCCGGTCCGTTTGCAGGCCCAACGTCCGGGCCTTCGTCCGCGGGCCACACATTGGATGATGTGATGGACAAATCGCCCCAGAAAGACGACGCAAACGGCGCCACAGCGGATGATGTGGCCGAGGGCAAGAAATTCTGGGGCCTGACCGGCGGCAAATGGGGACTGCAGACTGGCACTGCTGCTGGCGGCGGTTCATCATATCCGGCTCCCTTTCTTCCCCTTGCAAAGACCGGTGACAGCGCAGACGGTGGCAAAGGTGCGGCATGGCCCGACCCCCGTTTTACGGATAACGGGGACGAGACCGTAACCGACAACCTCACCAGCCTGATGTGGACGAAAAATGCGAATATGGCAATCAACTCGTGGGAAGAAGCCAAGTCTTATTGTGAGGATTTGTCATACGCCGGCCACGATGATTGGCATCTGCCTGACAGAAATGAGCTTTCAAGTCTGATTGACCGTAGCAAACATAACCCTGCTCTGCCTGGGGGGCATCCGTTTTCCGATGTTCAGAATGGGTATTGGTCAAGTACGGCGTACTCGGGCGGCACGTCCTTCGCCTGGTTCGTGTCCCTGAACGTCGGCGTCGTGAACGGCGGCGTTAAGACCGACACCGTTGTTGTCTGGCCGGTTCGGGGAGGGCAATAGACTCTTTGGCTCTTTGACTCTTTGACTCTTTGAACCTTTGACCGCGCGACAAATTTTTCCCTTCGGCAAGCTCAGGGGCCGCAGAGAGCCACAGAGGGTCCGGTGAGATATGACAACGGATAAGAGGATGAAACGGATATCCGTTCAATCGTTCGGCTGAGCTCACGTCGAAGCCTGAAATCCGCTGTCATATCTGCCTTGGAGGATGAAACAGATATGTCCGTCCACTCCTGGCCGGTGAGATATGACAACGGATAAGAGGATGAAACGGATATCCGTTCAATCGTTCGCCTGAGCTCACGTCGAAGCCTGAAATCCGCTGTCATATCTGCCTTAACCCTTAACCCTTAACACCCTTAACCCTTGTGAGGACTTTATCATGCACATTAATTTTATCAGACACATTGTTCTCTGGGTATCCGTTACGGGCATTCTGTTCGGAATGGCCGGGACAGCATACACCGAGACAGGCAACATTGACCCAACTGACAAATACGCGTATTCGGAGAACGCGGGGCTGACCGTGCCGGTGACCGTGAATGACGGAACCGATGACAGCACGCCATACAACCTCAGCGTCACCGTCACCGAAAAAATTGCGGACGCGCCGGAAATCACAGGACAGAATCCCCTGTCAGCATTGCGGGAGACAGGCCTGACCATCACCCTGTCCGACCTGACCGTGACCCCGAACTCGGACAAGGTCTGGCCGGACGACTTCATCCTGAGGGTGCTGGACGGGGAGAACCACACGCATTCGGGCAACACCCTCACCCCCTCGGCCGGCTTTGCCGGCTCCCTCACCGTGCCGGTGAGTGTCAGTGACGGAATGAATCAGAGCAACGTGTTCGATCTCACGGTGACAGTGGCAGCAAGAAGCGACAGCAAACACATCACCGGCACGGTGACATACAACGGGAGCGGCATGTCGGGCCTCACCGTCACAGCCGTGAACCGGGATATCAGGGAAACCCGGTCCGACGACACCGACGCAGACGGCGCATTCGACATCTCGCTGAGCGGCGGAAAATGGCAGATGCAGGCAACACAGCAGGACAATGCGGACTGGGTCAGCCCGGAGCCGGCAACAGTGTCATTTGCCAATGACAACAGCGGCGAGACAGAAAACCTGACCGTCACCCTGCAAACCCGGATTGTCCGGATGACTGGCAGGGTGATTCCGCCGACGGGTGACACGGGTCTCGGCGAGGGCGTCACCATGAACGTCTTCAACTCGGACACCCAGTTCTCCCGTCATTTTTACCCGGATGCGGACGGGACCTTCTCCTTTCCCGTTCCCGCGGGCAGTTATGAGCTGTCCGTCCGGCCCGATCCCCTGACATACCCGGGATATGCCGGGGCACGGGTTCCGCTGACGAGGATCAGGGCAGACACAGATCTGGGTGACATCCGCCTTTCCGCACGCACGGCTCTACTAGGCGGCACGGTGACGGATGACGGAGGACAGGGCGTTCCCGGCATTCCGGTGGATGTCTGGCAGCCCGACGGGGAATGGTTTTCCACGGACACCGACACCGGGGGCGGATACGGGTTCAGCCTGCCTCCCGGCACATAAAACCGGCGGAATGGTCGCATCCTGTCTCAGGGAATCCGCGGCAAGGACCACCCTGCCCTGGAACAGACCCGGGTGGGGGAGGGACGCAAAAGAAGACGACGGGGTGACGCTGAAACTGCGCGGGGCGGACATCTTTCTGGCAGGAACAGTTCCGGACACAGAGGGAAATCCCGTGCCCGGGGCGTCTGTCTCGGCCTACAGTGGGGACGGGCAGAAAATGGACGGACGTACCGACATCAGCGGGGACTACCGGCTGTACATCGCCCGCGCTGATGAGAACAGCGGCAATGACTGGACAGTGACCGCAGTCCGTGAGTCCGCAGACGGGAAATATCACCGCGGCAGGATTCAGTGCGACGCGTCCGGCACGGATCAGACGGTTCCGGCGGAGGACATCTCCCTGACATCCCGGGGGGAACTTTCCGTCACGCAGACCGGGGAATTCCGTGCGGAGGACGGCTGGTCCCACACCCTGTCCGACGGGACACGGATACAGATTCCGGGCAACGCGGTGCCGACCGACGAGGAGTTCGTGAAGGCCATTGTCGAACCCCGTGCCGACGGGGTGCCCGAGAGCAGCGGGAACCACATCATCAGCCACGGTTATTCCGTAAGCCTCTTTGAAAGGGAGAGCGGCAGGGAGATACTCGGAATGCTGGACAGGGACATACTGATGACCTTCCGCTACAGCGGCACCGACCTGACGGATCAGGGGATACAGGCACAGAACATCCGTCCGGCATACTTCTCGGAGGCATCCGGATCATGGCAGCGGGCGGAGAGCTTCACCCCCGACACCAGTGCGAACAGGATCACCTTTCAGACCGGGCATCTGTCTGTCTGGGCACTGGTAGCGACGCAGATCGGTGATGAGGCGGAGCCGGGTGACATGAACAGTGACGGGGCGGTTGACCTGGCGGATGTGATTGCGGTGTTGCGGACCTGTGTGCAGTATTCGCCATCTGTCCCGAAGAAGGCCGATGTCACCGGAGATGACAGGATCGGGCTGGCAGATGCGATTCATATCCTCCGGCAGATTGCCGGGAACTGAGGGACGGGGCGGGGGATTTGCCAATCCCCCGCGAGCGTTCCCTGTGTTGCTCGCTTCGGCCCCTGTTGCTCGCTTCGGCCCCTGTTGCTCGCTTCGGGTTGGCAAACCCGAAGCCGTGCAGA
>JAOZRQ010000632.1 GCA_029940115.1 Desulfobacterales bacterium | reverse complement strand
GAAATCGGCTCCCCACGCCTGATTCCCACAATCAGATGACCATGTCCTGAATCCCCTGTCTGACATTTTGGACGGACTTTAACACAAAAAAGTTACAGATAGGGTACAGATTCAAAAAAAATCAGATTTTTTCTGAAAGGAAAGTTGTTGACATTCGATGTCCCTCATGGTACAAGCATCCTTGTCGGCAGGTCGGGCGGCATTTTTCAATCAGCCAACGAGCTGCAAATGGCTGATTATAACGGATTTAGGAGAGCCCTGTGAACGTGCCCGCAAACTTGAGCTTGAACTTGAATCCTGACGTGAACATTCGTTCACGTGCACGTTCACGTTCAAGACTCCCCTAAATCCGTTATAATCAGGCAAATGGGAGTGTCCGCCTTCGGGGTTGCCAGTGCGGCGGCCGGGAAGCGAATCAGTTGTCCCGGGTTTCACGGGCGCGAGTGACCTGACATTGGGTTTGCAAAACAGGGGAGTGATGATGGAAAAGCCTTATGAAAATATTTATGAGATGCTTGAAAACCGGGTGGCCTTGTCAACGGACCAGCCGGCATATCTTGAAAAAGAGGGGGATCAGTGGATTGAGACGAGCTGGGGCGGATTGAAGGAACTTGCGGAGTGGTTCGGCATGGCCCTGCTCGGTGAGGGACTGAAGAAGGGGGAGACCCTCAGCATCCTCTCCGGAAACCAGCTGATATGGCCCGTGTCCGATCTTGGAACCATCGAGGCCGGGGGCATCTCCGTCGGGATATATCCCACGAATTCACCGGAACAATGCGAATATATCCTGAATCATTCGGAATCAAAGTTCCTCGTGCTCGACACCCAAGAGCAACTGGAGAAGATCCTGCGGATCAGAAGAGAGCACTTGCCACGCTTGCAGAGAATCATCCTCAAGGAAGATGGCGGCGCTAACCGAGATGACCGCATCATCTCATGGGACGATTTCCTCGAATTGGGACGGGAATACGGAAATGAACATGGAGTGGAGCGACTCCATGAGATCGCCCGTGACAGCCGGTATGAAGATATCGTCATCATCGTCTATACCTCCGGGACCACAGGAAATCCCAAAGGGGCCTGCCTAAGCAACCGGTATGTCCTGAGCTCCTGCGAATCCCTTCGTCATACCATCGAGGCCCTGAATACGGCCGTGTCGGAAAAGGAATGGGAGCGGATGGGGGATGAGACCTTGGTCTCACTCTCCTTCCTCCCCTATTGCCATGTCGCGGAACGGATCAGCGGGATGTACTCCCGGATGTGCCAAGGGGTGGCCGGGTATCTCGTGGCGGACATCACCATGCTGTATCCATACATGCTTGAGGTCAACCCGCATTCCTTTGGCGGGCTTCCGAGATTTTACGAGAAGCTCCACGCAAAGATCATGAGCGATGTGGAGACGGAAAAGGGGTATGACAGAGATGCGTTTCACAAAGCGGTTGAACTCAACAAGCAGGTGAAACAGCGAAAACGGCAGGACAAGCCTCTCCCGGACGATCTTCAAAAGGCTTATGAACAGGCTGAAAAGCAGGTTTACAGGAAGGTCAGGGGGAATCTGGGGAACCGGATGCTGATGTTGACCTCAGGGGCCGCGCCCATCCCCGAAAAGGTGCTGGATCTGTTCGAGTATGGCGGAAACCTCCCCATCTTCGAGGCTTACGGCCTGACGGAGTTTGTCTGCGGCGCGTTCAACACCCCGGACGCGTGCAAGGCCAACTCGGTCGGCCGGCCCATGCACGGTGCGGAGATAAGGATTGCAGGGGACGGCGAAATTCTCTTCCGAGGGCCGCTGATGTTCAGCGGCTACCACAAGGACGAGAAGGCGACCCGAGAGGCGGTGGATCAAGAGGGCTGGCTTCATACCGGGGATATCGGCAGACTCGACGATGAGGGGTTCCTCTTCATCACCGGAAGGAAGAAGGAGTTCATCAACACCTCAACCGGAAAGAAGATCGCACCGCTTCACATTGAGAATCTCTGCAAGAAGAATCATCTCATCAGCAATGTGATGGTCTTCGGGGAGAACAAGAGCTATCTCACGCTCCTTGTCACCCTGAATCCCTTGGAGCTTGCCGCGCATGCGGAGGCGAATCACATCCGATACGACGATCATGCCAGCCTGACCCAGCACGAGGCGATCAAAAAGATCGTTGACCGCGTGATCCAAGACGTGAACGCCAAGGTGTCCCGAACCGAGCAGATAAAAAAATATGCCATCCTCGAAAGGGATTTCTCCGTATATGAGAATGAGATCACCCCCACAGGCAAAGTGAAACGAAATGTGGTGACAGAGACATTCTCACACATGATCGAAGCCATGTATGAATGAAGCGGACGAGGGGCCATGAGCGAGGGACGACTTCATCGCCTTGAAAACGGGAATTTTCATCAGCCCAGCTTACAGCTCAAAACGGATATGACCGATCTCCTCGGAATCTTGTGAGATGACAACCTTGCCGGCAAGTCTTCCCGGGTGAACCTCCGGAGGTATTTCCACATCAAATGAGACTGGTTCGGGTCTTCCCTGCCACTCGGTTTTTTGGACCGGCTTGTGGACCGTAAGCTTTTTGATGGCGAGCGTGAAGGTCAGTTCCGAACCCCGCTCAATGTTTCTCTTCAGGCTGGCGGTCCCCTTCTGGACAGCGTTCTCATCGAATTCCTCAGCTATTTCCAAGGTTTCTCCGTCCTGTTCAAGGAGATGGGCAAACACATGAATGAGGCAACGGTCACCGGCTTTGACCCTTGACAGGCCGAAGACCGTGCAGTTGAGCGGATCTGTGACGGACCAGTTCGGTGATCTGAACAGGTCCCCCTCATCAGGCGATTCATCTTCGGATCCGCCCACCATTTCGAACATCTCATCCAAGGTGATGTCTGACGCGGGGGAGATATCCGTCTCAATCTCATCAAGTCCCGCACGCGGTTCCGGGTCATGAGAGATGGATTCAGATTTCGCGTCCTCAGATTCGGTTCCGAATTCGAATTCGATGGCAAAGTCTTCCGCGAGGGTCTCTGTTTTTTCATCCGGAACCGGCTCCATCTCTATGTCGAGCAATTCATCCGGCTCAAACAGGTTGAATCCCTCCAATTCGTCGGAGTCGTCCCTATCCGCATCCTCGTCATCCCGCAGGGTGAACTCAAACGCGAAATTCTCTTTCAGCCCGATTGCCGCTTCTCCTTCAGACAACGAATCAGGCAGTTGATCCGGCCTGAACAGATTGAAGGCCTCTCCATCATCGTTCTCATCGGTTTCCTCAACGTCCGCCTCATCAATCACCACAATATCCCTTGTCTCCCATCTTTCTGACCCGCTGGCGGGTGCCAGCGTCGGCATCATGTCAGGCAATTCATCCGGTCTGAACAGGCTGAATTCTTCATCTTCATCTTCCTCCTCCTTCTCCTCCTCCTCATCTGACTCCTCAAACTCCAGTTCATCAACCACAACAACATCCGTCTCATCTGTCACGACGACATCCGCTCTCCTTTCCGCGTCTGATTCCCCTTCAGACACTTCATCTATGTCAAACAAGTCATCAAGAACGGATTTGATCTCTTCCGAGTCATCTGAACCGGGTTCCTGTGTATCTTCTGCATCAGCGGTCACTTCAGCATCTTCCTGCTCATCTTCCAGGTCCATGTCAAACGTCAGTGCCTCGGCATTCCCGGAGGGGTCCCTCTCCGGGA
>JAOZRQ010000631.1 GCA_029940115.1 Desulfobacterales bacterium | reverse complement strand
CTCAAAAACGACACCTTGTGGCGATGGAGCTCCACTACGCAGGTTTTGTCTGCGTTCATCTGCGTCCATCTGCGGTCTCACATGATCAGCAAACCGCGGATGAACGCGGATGAACCTCTGATGCTGCAAGGTTGGTTCCCGATTTTTTTTGCGGCAAAGAAATTTCCGCACCGGGGCCCTGACAGTCGGGGGTTTACAGGGAGAAGGTGCCGTTTTTGAGTCTGTACAGAACAAAAAAGGTGACAGAGGAAAGAAACCCGGCTTTTTTTTGCAGTTGGGAAGTCGGCCCTTTTGGGAAAAAGCCGGGTTTCCTGCCCGTTTCCGACTTTTTATCCTGTACACAGGAATTGCTTATTTCACAAATGGAATAAAAAGTCAATAAAACTAGCAAAAATGGGCATCCTCACAGAGAAGCTGGTACCGTTCACGTTTAAGTTCACGTTCAAGTTTAAGTTCACGTTTAAGTTCACGTTTAAGTTCACGTTCACGGGGACTGAGGGATGTCTGAAATTCTCAATCGGAGGAAACCATGGCCAAAATCGAACTTGAAAATATTTCCCATTCTTATGATCCGGCGGATATGCCGGATGAGAAGAAGACCTTTGCGGTGAAGGATATGAACATCTGCTGGGAGGACGGCATTGCGAGCGCATTGCTCGGGCCTTCGGGATGCGGCAAGACCACCCTGCTGAACATCATATCCGGCCTCTTGGCCCCCAGCCACGGCCGGGTGCTGGTGGACGGCAAGGATGTCACCTTTCTCTCACCGAGGGATCGGGGCATTGCCCAAGTGTTCCAATTTCCCGTGGTCTATGACACCATGAATGTGTATGACAATCTCGCTTTTCCCCTGCGGAATGAGAAAAGGGATGAAAAGGAGATCAGGGAGAAGGTTCTGAAGGTGGCAGAGATTCTTGAGTTGGAAGACAAATTGCACACATCTCCGTCGGCCCTCTATCCGGCTGAAAAGCAGAAGATATCCCTGGGCCGGGGCATTATCCGTGAAAACACCGCGGCGATCCTCTTTGATGAGCCGCTGACGGTGATTGACCCGAAACGGAAATGGAGCCTGAAGCGCAAGCTGAGGAATGTGCAGAAAGTCCTCCGCAAGACCATGATCTATGTGACCCATGACCAGCATGAGGCCCTCACCTTTGCGGATGATGTCACCGTCATCAAAGACGGAAGGCTGGTTCAGAAGGGGACCCCGGAGGATCTCCACTCCGAGCCGGCAAGCCCGTTTGTGGGATACTTCATCGGCAGCCCGGGCATGAATGTTCTCGACTTCACGTTGACAGAAGCGGGGATGGATTTCGGGGCCTTTTCGGTTCCGCTCTCCCCGGTGCTGCGTGACCGGCTCGGTTCCGAAGGGGCGTTTCAACTCGGCGTCCGGCCCGAATTTGTGCAGACCGGTTCCGAAGAGAGGCAGGGGGCAGTTCCCTTCACCGTGGCCATCATTGAAAACAATGGGGCTTACCGTATCTTCACCCTCAAAAATGGAGATATTCGGATCAAGACCCGGGTTTCGGAGGATATACTGGCTCAGGAGGGAGAGCAGGTATGGGCCTTCTTCCCGGAGGATAAGGTGAAGGTGTTCAAGGAGAACAGGAAGGTTTACTAGAGCTTTCAACAAAATGTTTGTCCGGAGTCCCCAGTTCGTAGTTCCGCCTTCAGGCGGTCTCGCACCGCCCAAAGGCGGAACTGCAAACTGGCATGCCCGGAAACCGGGGCCTCCGCCAAACTGCAAGTTTGGCACTCCGGACAATCTTTTTGTTGAAGGGCGCGGGCGGTTTGAAAGTCGCCCCATACGGATCGCGGGCAGGAGGATATCCGCCCCCTTGCCTCTCACCTGATAGGAGACCAATCAATGCAACGATGGAACGGATGGGGAGATGAGACCATTCATGCAAGTATCCCCCCACAAGCCGAAATGCTGCTGAAGGAATGGGTCGGCAAGGGAACGCCGCTACCCGATTATCCGCTTGAAAAATTTCTGAAACAGGTTCCTGAGACACGCCTGCGGGATCATCCCCTGATTTCAACGGATCCGAAAGTGAGGCTCGATCACGCCCATGGCCAGAGTCTTCCGGACTGGGTCGCCATACGCTCAGGCATGATCCAACGATTTCCTGATGGCGTGGCTTTCCCTCCCGACCTTGAAGGACTTGGGGACATAGTGGCGTTTGCGGAAAAACACAAATTTGTCGTGATCCCTTACGGCGGAGGGACGAGCGTGGTGGGGCATCTCAGTGTGCCAGAGGGGGACAGGCCCGTGCTCAGTCTCTCCCTTGAGCGTCTGGGGCGTCTGACTCACCTCGATTCGCACAGCCTCCTCGCCACTTTCGAGGCCGGAGTGCGGGGGCCCCAGCTGGAAGCCGAGCTCAGGCCCAAAGGGTTCACCTTGGGGCATTATCCCCAGTCCTTTGAGTACGCGTCCTTGGGGGGATGGGTGGTGACACGCTCCAGCGGCCAGCAGTCCTCGCATTACGGGAGAATCGAGGACCTCTTTGCCGGAGGGGAGATGATCACACCGAAAGGAATATTGCGCATTCCCCCTTTTCCCGCGTCCGCCGCGGGGCCTGATCTCCGCCATTTGGTGATGGGATCTGAGGGACGGCTGGGCATTCTGAGCAAAGCCATTGTGAGGATTTCACCGCTGCCTCAGCGGGATGATGTCCATGGGGTGTTCTTTCCCTCCTGGGAGGATGCCACGAATGCCTTGCGATCCGCGGCCAAAGAGCGTCTCCCCTTTTCCATGATCCGCCTGAGCAATCCCACCGAGACCATGACCAACCTCACGTTGGCCGGACATGAGAGAGAGGTGGGACTGCTCAGACGCTATCTCCGTCTGCGGAGGATCCCTGACGAGTCTGCATGTATGTGCCTGGTCGGCTTCACCGGGTCCCGGGGGATGGTCCGGACAGCGAGAGGAGAGGCCTTCTCGGTTTTCCGAAGGCATAAAGGGGTCTCCGTGGGAAAAACCATGGGAGAAGCTTGGAAGAAGAATCGGTTCCATGCGCCATATCTGCGAAATACGCTCTGGGACAGGGGCTATGCGGTGGACACCCTGGAGACGGCTGTGACATGGGAGAACGTCACCACCACGATGGCCGCCGTGGAGGAGGCGGTCCGAAATGCTTTGGCCCCTTGGAATGAGGAGGTTCATGTGTTCACACATCTCTCCCATGTGTATCCCACCGGGTCGAGCCTCTACACCTCTTATGTGTTCCGCTTGGCCGACACACCCGAAGAGACGCTTGAGCGATGGCGGTCGCTGAAGGGAGCGGCGAGCCAGGCCATTCTCAGATCCGGCGGAACCATCAGCCACCAGCACGGCGTCGGCACGGATCACGTGCCTTATCTTGAAGCGGAGAAGGGCGAGGTGGGGATGAATGCGCTAAAACAGATTTTCACCCATTTCGATCCAGATGGGCGGATGAATCCAGGGAAGCTGATTGGAGACAAATAGGTACTTGGCCATATATTTTCAGGTGTTTGTCAAAGAGGCAGAAACCAAAATCAAGGCCGGGGAATCGAAGCCGGGGGATCAATCCCCCGGCTGACAGCGAAAGTACGCTGAAGCGCACGGTGACGTCAGATGGCTTCAGCCTGCCGGGGGATCGAAGCCGGGGGATCAATCCCCCGGCTGACAGCGAAAGTGCGCTGAAGCGCACGGTGACGTCAGATG
>JAOZRQ010000630.1 GCA_029940115.1 Desulfobacterales bacterium | reverse complement strand
ACTGAGCGTTCGACTGAGCGTTCGACTGAGCTCACGCCGAAGTCTCACGCCGAAGCATTGCCGGGTCGGGCATGCACAATCTGTCCAGTCCCGCAGGGACGACTGGGGATCCATCCCAAAATGAGTTTCCAGACGGGCGGGGGAATTGTCCCGGAGGGACTTGTGAGAACAGCCCGGCAATTCGTTCGACGACTCGACGACTCGACAGAGCTCGCCGAAGTCTGAGCGTTCGACTGGGCGTTCGACTGAGCTCACGCCGAAGCCTCACGCCGAAGTATTGCCGGGCATGCACAATTTGTCCAGTCCCGCATGGACGACTGGGATCCATCCCAAAATGAGCTTCCAGACTGTTTGGGGACTCCCCCAACTGACCTTGATCATCGTTTGGACCAACCTTGCTCGGCTTGGATTGCCAAATCCAGGCCGCCCGCCGGATTCGGCAATCCGGCGGGAGCAGGGTGGCCGAAACGATGATCAAGGCCCCCAACTTATAAATACGCCCCCTGTGAACCCCGCAATGGCGCGGGTTTCCGGGAGATGGCCATCTCCGGTTTGTCCAATCATTCCAAGGGGATGGCCCGCTCATGAAGGTGTTCGACTGGACGCTCAAAAAAAATTCGATGTAAGGTCTCAACAAAATGAACGAAAAATATGATCCAAAGACAATTGAAGCCAAATGGCAGAAGGTTTGGGAAGATTCGGGACTGTTCAAGGTGAGGGAGGATCCGGGCAGGGAGAAGTATTATCTGCTGGAGATGTTCCCTTATCCCTCCGGAAAGATCCATATGGGGCATGTCCGGAATTACACCATCGGCGACGTGGTGGCTCGGTACAAGCGGATGCGGGGGTTCAATGTCCTGCATCCCATGGGCTGGGACGCGTTCGGGATGCCGGCTGAGAATGCGGCCATCGCCAACAACACCCATCCGGCCCGATGGACCCATCAGAACATTGACAATATGCGCGCCCAGCTCAAACGCATGGGATTCAGCTATGACTGGGACAGGGAACTGGCCACCTGCACCCCCGAATATTACCGATGGGAGCAGTGGCTGTTCCTGAAGATGCATGAAAAGGGGATGGCGTACCGGAAGGAATCCTTTGTGAACTGGTGCGAGACGTGCCAGACTGTGCTTGCCAACGAACAGGTGGAGGCGGGATGTTGCTGGCGTTGCGGGGAGGAGGTTCGCCAGAAGAAGCTGTGGCAATGGTTCTTCCGCCTCACCGACTACGCGGATGACCTGCTGGACCATTGCGACAAGCTCCCGGGATGGCCCGAGAAGGTCGTCACCATGCAGAAGAACTGGATCGGCAAGAGCTTTGGCGCGGAGATCCACTTTCCGATTGAAGGTTCTGATGAGCGGATCACGGTATTCACCACGCGGCAGGACACCGTGTTCGGCGCGACTTTCATGTGCCTTGCGCCGGAGCACCCCTTGGTCGGCAAGCTCTCCAAGGGGACCGATCAGGAGGCGGATGTGGCCGCATTTGTGGCGCGGATGGCGGCACAGGACCGGTCGGACCGCGCGGTGGAGACTTATGAGAAAGAGGGCATCTTCACCGGTGCCCATTGTCTCAACCCGATGACCGGCAGGCAGATGCCGATTTACACCGCGAACTTCGCGCTCATGGCATACGGAACCGGCGCGGTCATGTCCGTGCCGGCCCATGACCAGCGGGACCTCGACTTTGCCAGAAAATACGGGATGGAGGTCATCGTGGTGGTGAGCCCGCCGGACAACGACCTGGATTCGGCCACCATGACCGAGGCATACACCGACGAGGGGACCATGGTCAATTCCGGCCAGTTTGACGGCATGAACAGCAGGAAGGCCCTCGACGCGATTGCCGAACATCTTGAGGAGAAGGGGCTGGGGAAGAAGACCGTCAATTTCCGCCTCCGGGACTGGGGCATCTCCAGACAGCGGTACTGGGGCGCGCCCATCCCGATGATCCACTGCCAGACCTGCGGCGTGGTTCCGGTTCCTTACGAGGACCTTCCGATTCTGTTGCCAGAGGATGCGGATCTGCTGGATGGCGGGAAGACACCGATCCCGACCCTGGACTATTTCACAAAGACCCGATGCCCCCAATGCCACCGTCCCGACGCCAGACGGGAGACGGACACCATGGACACGTTTGTGGAATCTTCCTGGTATTTTGAGCGATATTGCAGCCCGCACTTTCACGACGGCATCTTCGACCCGGCCGCGACCGACTATTGGATGCCGGTGGACCAGTACATCGGCGGGGTGGAGCATGCGATCCTGCATCTGCTCTACTCCCGCTACTACACCCGGGTCCTGAACGAGTTTGGCCTGGTCAAATTCAAGGAGCCGTTCACCCGGTTGCTGACTCAGGGGATGGTCTGCAAGGAGACCCTCTCCTGCCCGGAACACGGATTCCTGTTCCCTGACGAGGTTGAGGATAGCGGGGATGAGCAAGTCTGCACCAAGTGCGGGAAACCGGTGGAGACGGGTCGTGTGGAGAAGATGTCCAAGTCGAAGAAGAACGTGATTGATCCGAATCTGTTGCTGGAGCGATACGGTGCGGACACCACTCGCCTCTTCTGCCTGTTTGCGGCACCACCGGAACGGGACCTGGAGTGGAGCGAGCATGGCGTTGACGGCGGTTTCCGCTTCCTGAACCGCGTCTGGCGTCTCGCCTGTGACTGGATGGATGCGATAAGGGATGTTTCGCCCTTTGACGGAAGCCCGGATGAGCTGAAGGGGGATGTCCGTGACCTCTACAAGAAGACCCATGAGACCATCAGGAGAGTGACCACCGACATCGAGGAGCGCTTCCATTTCAACACCGTCATCAGCGCAGTCATGAAGCTGGTCAACACCATGTATGGGGTGAAACTCGAAACTCGAAACTCGAAACTCGAAACGGGTGTGTTGCGGTTTGCCATGGAGTCAGTGATGTTGCTCCTTTCCCCGATTGTTCCCCATTTCTGCGAGGAACTCTGGACGAATCTGGGGCATGATCAGTCTGTGCTTCTGGAATCTTGGCCCTCATATAAGCAAGAGGCGCTTGTGAAGGATGAGTTGCTGATCGTGGTCCAGGTGAATGGCAGGCTCAGGGGCCGCTTCACCATGGACGCGGATGCCGAGGATGAGGCGATCAAGGAACGGGCCCTGTCAGATGAGCATGTCCGCAAGTTCATCAGCGACAAGCCGGTCAAAAAGGTGATCGTCGTTCAGAAGAAGCTGGTGAACATTGTGATCTGAAGTGAATGTGGAAGAAACCAAGTTTTTGAAAAAACTTAGTTTCTTTTCCCAAACTCGTCTTTCGATCCGGAGGTGAATAATGGAGAACTACAGGGGATTGGGTGTAGTAAGGATGGCTTGAGCCTCTCCGAAGTTCAAAAGTTGCCCCTGCTGAAGCCCATCCTTGCTAAACCCAATCCTTGTAGTTGCAAAGAGATACACGGATTGGCGATAAGCAAGGATTATGTTGATCCACTGCAGGGATTGGGTGTAGTAAGGATGGCTTGAGCCTCTCCGAAGTTCAAAAGTTGCCCCTGCTGAAGCCCATCCTTATTAAACCCAATCCTTGTAGTTGCAAAGAGATACACGGATTGGTGATAAGCAAGGATTATGTTGATCCACACTACAGGGATTCGGTTTGGTAAGGATGGCTTGAGCCTCTCCGAAGTTCAAAAGTTGCCCCTGCTGAAGCCCAT
>JAOZRQ010000629.1 GCA_029940115.1 Desulfobacterales bacterium | reverse complement strand
CGTCGACGCCCGGCAGACCCCGTGCCCGCTCCCGTCGGATTGCCAAATCCGGCGGGGATGGCGGCTCGGATTTGTCAATCCGAACCGAGCGCGGGGTGAGGCCGACGGGGTTTACCGAATACTTACTCTGGGCGAGCGGCGGGCGGTCGCTGACCGATGATCGCATGTGGCCGCCCATGACCGCTGACCAATCGCCGCTCGCCGCATGAACCACAAAATCCGTTAGAACCAGAAATGTGAAACTGGGTTCTTTTTTCGGCATCCTTCATTTCATATGAAAAGTGGTTTGCACCTTTCGGATGGGAAAAGTTTGCAGTTCCGCCTCTCGGCGGTGCCACACCGCCTGAAGGCGGAACTGCAAACTTTTTCGTCTCAAAAAACTGTAAACTGATGGATGAAGGATGCCCTTTTTTCATTAAAGTTGTCCGTTGCCTCTTGCGTCTCCACAGATCAGGTTCTATGATGTAATTCTTCACGAACGACACGCCGTAGCGTGTCTTCCAGATTTTCGTATTCCACAGCCCGTCGCAACGTATCGTTGATCAATCTCTGATAGTCATCAGTTTCTCCCGCTCTGGCTTTGAAATGTTCGACAAGAGCGGTGTCCAGCAGAATGGTGATCCGCTGTTTGTGAGATGAGACAGATTTCAGGCCGACACGGAACACGGCATGGTCCAAGTCATCCTGAGTCACTTCAGGATATTCATCATCAAAGATTTCTGAAGAATAAAAGCTGTTCATTTTTGTTTGCCTTTCGCATGGAAATGATGCCGATTTCCTCCTCGGTTTCGGTATGCACAACCCTGTCTCCCAGCAATCCGAGTGTGACCCATCTCTGTTCGCCATAGTCCATACGGTCATCTTCAGTTGAATTCTGACTGAACCAGTAAAGCGTCAGCGGTTTATGTTTGCTTCGGATTCGTGAAATTCCATACCATCCGGCAATGAAGGCAATCAGCCCGCTTAGGATCGTGGTTTTTTTAAGTTGTGCATTTTTTTTCAGATACTTTGAAAATAAAGGGGTTAGGAAAACATAAATGCACAAGTTATTTAATTCGCGTTCCTTATCAGCAGGACTGATATTTTGAAATGCTTTTTCCAACTCATCATTTGAATTCGTCAAGCCTGAACAGATGGCGATTTGCTGTGGAAAAGAAACTTGGCTTTTTCCCGAACGGGCCGATTCCCCAACTGCCAGAAAAAGCCGGGTTTCATTTTTTTTGTCCTGTACACAGAGCCATTTGCTCAATTGCATCATTCACAATAAGCTCTGCCGCATTCGGCCTGTCAAGCTTCTTTGCACAGCTTGCCATTATCTCAAGGCGTTCCGGATTTTCAGCATAATGTTCGATTTTTTCAGCAAGGATTTCGGGCCTGAGGTCATCTTGCAGGATCATCTCTGCCGCGTCTGCATCTGCGAGTGTCCGGGCATTTAACACTTGGTGATTGTCCGCGGCATACGGATAGGGGATGAATATCGCCGGCTTTCCCATCGCCGTTATCTCCGCCACCGTTGTCGCGCCGGCTCTGCATATCACCATATCCGCGTGCTGATACAGTTTCGCCATGTCATTGAAAAACGGGCGGACCACACAGGCAATCCCCTGATGGGCATACGCCGCTCTCACTTCTGTCTCATCTTCGGCTCTGGATTGATGGATGAAGATAAACCTTCCTTTATCCTTTATATAAGGGAGCGCATTCATAAGGGCCTGATTGACAGCTCGCGCGCCTTGGCTTCCGCCGATGATCAGAACCGTGAACGGCTTTTTGGTTTCGGGTTGCCCCGTGCCTATGCCCGTGTCCGTTCCCGATGTCGTACCGTTCCAGATGCACTCCCTGATCTCCCTTCGCACCGGATTTCCTGTCACCCGGACCTTTTCGGGATGGCGAAATTCGGATGTTGAATCGGGGAATGAGACATATATCCGATGGGCAAACCAAGAGAGCACCCGGTTGGTGATTCCTGGTACGATGTTCTGTTCTTGGAGGAGAATCTTGATGCCGAGAAGCCACGCGGCGATGACCATTGGCCCTGCGGAATACCCCCCCACCCCGATGACCATATCCGGTCTGAATCGTCTGAGAATTCGGATGGATTCACAGATCCCCTTGGGGATTTTCAATATGGATAATGTCTGATTCCACAATCCCACCCGCTTGATCCCTTCTGCGGTGATGGTTTCATGCGGAAAGCCTCGTTCAGACAAAACAGATATTTCCAAGGGCCTGCCCGTGCCCACAAAAAGGATCCGGTTACCCGGATCTCTTGCCATAAAGGCTTCTGCAATGGCGATTCCTGGGAAAAGATGCCCCCCCGTGCCGCCGCCTGCGATTAGAATGCGTTTGGGCATGGTTGTTGTCAGTTGGTTGTTGTTGGTTGTTCATTGTCTATGATCAGTTTCCCGACGACCACAACGGATCACTGGTCACGGATCACTGGTCACTGGCAACTGCATTGATGTTCATCAAGAACCCTACGGACGCCATGCTCAAGATGAGCGAGGTCCCGCCGTAACTGAGAAAGGGGAGTGTAAGCCCTTTGGTCGGCAGGAGGGCGAGCGCAACCCCCATGTTGACGCATACCTGAAGCCCTATGGCCGTAGTCAGTCCGAGGGCCAAGAATGACGCAAAAGTATCCTTGACGTCCATGGCGATCTTGATCCCTTTGAATATGACAAGGATATACAACGCCAGAATGACCAGAACACCGGCAAGCCCGAGTTCTTCCCCGATTACGGAGAATATGAAATCCGTGTGAGGCTCCGGCAGATAAAAGAGCTTTTGATAGCCCTTTCCGACACCCACTCCCCATAGCCCCCCTGTTCCAAAAGCTTTAAGGGAATGAATGATCTGATAGCCGCCGCTTGTCGCGTGTTGCCACGGATCCCAGAAACTGATCAGCCGCTCTATCCGATACGTTGCGCTGACCAGGAAAACAGAGGCGATCGGTATCATGACAAGCAGAGAGGATAAGAGGTGTTTCAGCCGAACCCCTCCCACAAACATCATTGTCCATGTGATGATCCCCAAGATGATCACCGAGCCAAAATCCGGCTGAAGAAGTATCAGGCCGGATAGGATGCAAAGGACGAGCACATGGGGCAGGAAGCCGACATAAAAGTCCTCAAGCCTGTCCCGTTTTTTGCTCATGGAATAGGCCAGATAGAGGATCAGGGCAAAGCGGGTGAACTCGGCGGGTTGAAATGTGAAGTTGCCGAGATGCAACCATCGCACCGCGCCGCCTGCGGAAACCCCGAGTCCGGGAATATGAAGCACCATGAGAAAGATCAGCGCAAGGAGAAGAAGCGGATATGTCAGGGAGCAAAGCAATTTCAGGGGAAAATGTCTGCACCCCATCAGAATGACGATGCCGAGCATGGAAAAGAACGCCTGTCTCTTCAAAAAATGGTAATCCGTGCCGAATTTGTTCAGCGCGACCGCGGAACTGGCACTGTAAACCATCACGATGCCGGCTCCCACCAAGAGGAGAACCGGAAACAGGAGGTTGATATCATGGACCAGTTGCGGGCTGCTGGTTGCGGGCTGCTGGCTTTTGGGTGATGGGTACCGCGTTCTCATTTCAATTCTCCCATGTAAATCAGTTTAAAGAGTTTGTGAGTTTGTGAGTTTGTGAGTTTGTGAGTTTAATGAGTTTGTGAGTTGTTTCCGTAGGGTTCGGGTTTGAT
>JAOZRQ010000141.1 GCA_029940115.1 Desulfobacterales bacterium | reverse complement strand
CGGGCTGTTCTCACAAGTCCCTCCGGGACAATTCCCCCAACTTGCAAATGCGCCCAATGAGACGCAAGAAGGGCTGCTCAGTCATTGAGGCTGAGAGGCAATGAGTCTCAAATTGTGGAGGTTGAAGGGCAATGGGACCGCCCTTCTTGCACTCCCTTTGTTGAGCTCTCTCACACTTGAGCCGGTGCCCTGAAAGCTTGCGCTGAAACCAGGGCTCAATTTTGAGATTTGAGACCCATCCTTACTAAACCCAATCCCTGTAGTTCACAACGGACAAAAGTTTCCCGCCAAAAACCGGGACATGAGTTTTTGCACCAAGGCAAAAAAATGGTGGAAGATGGCGCGTGGGCAACAATCAAACCTGAACCCCACAGAAACCAACTCACCAACTCACAAACTGATTTACATGGGAGGTAATAATGGCTGGATTTAACAAAATATGTTTGATTGGCAATCTTGGCCGTGATCCAGAACTCCGTTACACACAGGATGGTCTGGCAGTTGCCAATTTTAACATCGCAGTGAATGACTGGCATAGAGGAGGGGAGCGTACCCAATGGTTTCGTATCACTGCGTGGCGCAGATTGGGCGAGATAGCGGGTGAATATCTTGCAAAAGGCAAACAGGTTTATGTCGAAGGTCGGCTTGGGGTTGATGAGTGGGAAGACAGAGATGGCAATAAGCGATTCACTTTGGAAGTCACCGCATCTCAACTGGTCCTGCTGGGGCTGAAAGGAGATTCTCATGATTCCCGGCCGCCTTCATCAGCTTATGATACCCCCAGATCGCCTTCTCCATCTCCGGCTTACAATGCCCCAAGCCCATCTCCGGCCCCCTCACCTGCGGTCAACAACGATCAAAGTCCATACGATCCGGAACCATACACTCCGGAACCACACACTCCGGAACCACATACTCCGGAACCGCCAGCCCCAGAATCTGAGGAACCAAGCCCTCAGGAAGATGACATTCCCTTCTGAGGGCCAGTTTGTAGTTCCGCCTTCAGGCGGTTTCGCACCACCTGAAGGCGGAACTACAAACTTGTCTGCTTGGATGGTACAAAATTCCCCCATGCAATACTCTCTTTACCCCATTGATTGGGAAGGATGAAATATGAGGGATGAAATGTGAAGGATGAAATATGAAGGATGAGGGGAATACAATTTGTTTGTGAAAGGACTTGACAATCTCAGATTTTTGAACTAACAGTAAGGGGAGGAAAGAAACTTGGTTTCTGATACGGTGCCGCGTTCTGAGACCGGGTTACTTTGTTACAAAAACAACCTGGAAAACGGAGAGTTCTTATGGGTAAGAAAAGAAAGCGGGTCGCTGCGGGGAACTGCCTCCTTGTACTGCGGACCAAAAAGATGAAGCTCTTTCTGCTTTTTTGTGTGGCTCTGGTCTTTCTGGTGGGGTGTCCCAAAATGCCCACCCAGACCCAGATTGTGACGGATCGGGATCGGATTGCGAGGGAAACAGTAAGGGTGATGAAAGAGTCTGTTGCAGGAATCGAGTTTACACAGCCTCTGACGCTGGAAGACTGCATTCGCATCGGATTGCAGAACAACTTGGAACTCCGGGTCAAGGACCTTGAGCGGGCGATCGCAAGCAAGGACACACTGGCAGAAAAGCTCAGGATGCTCCCCGGGCTGAACCTTGACGGGGGGATTGAATACCGGGACAAACTGAGAAAGAGCGATGTTTACAACTGGCAGTTGGACAAGGACCAGAAAGATTACACTGTCTCCGAACTCAAGGACAGCGCAAAGGCCAACCTCTCCCTGACGTGGAACGTGCTGGACACGATTCTGGCGTATGTCCGCTCGGGTGAGAAGAAGATGTATGAGCACATCCTGAAACAACAGCACCATCGTCAGGCCCAGTTCCTCGCGCTCGACATCACCGAGGCATACTGGCAGGCCGCCGCAGTGGAGGACGCGCTCGATTATGTTCACACCGTTGTGAAGAAGCTCAAAAAAGTGAAGCAGGACATAGACGAGGCCGTCAAGATGAAGGCCCTCGACGTGATGGCCGCAACAGAGGCAGCCATGCGGCTCAAGGAGCTGGAACTGACCATCCGCAAGCTTCAGACCAAGCTCTCCAAGTCGCGTCTGAACCTCTCCCAGTACATGGGATTCAACCAGAACATTGAATACACCCTGTACCGCCCGCCGATCAAGCCGGTGGTGGCCGCGCTTCCCCACACCCGGGACCTCGACATTGACCGGCTGGAAGAGTACGCCCTGACCCATCGGCCCGACCTGTTCGAGAGGGACATGCAGGTCCGTATTCAGAAGGAGGAGGCCAAGCGGACCTTCTGGCAACTCTTCCCAGGCGTGAACTTCTTTGCAGCCACCCATTATGACGCAAACCGGCTGCTCCTCTCCAACACATGGAACTCTGTGGGCGCGGGACTCGGCTGGAACCTGCTGGATCTGCCTTCCCGGCTTATGGAACACAAGAAAGCCGGCCAGTCCATCGACATGGCCGAGGTGCAACGCCTCATGTTGACCGTCGGCGTGATCACCCAGGTCCACATCGCCCTGCTCGATTATGCGATCAAGGTGGACCGATTCAGACTGATGGAAGATACCTATATCCTCTCGGCCGACCTTCTCGACATGGCCAAACAAAAGGTGACGGTGGGCAAACTGAAACGGTTGGACGCCACCCAACGTCATTTGGAGGAGATGGCCGCCAAGCTCCGCCGGGATGAGGCGGTGGTGGACATGATCGTGGCGCACAAGCGCCTTTGCGTGGCCATCGGGATTGATCCCCTTGATTGCGACAACAGCCTTGTGGCCGGTGCTCGGGGCGAAGGGGTCGCTGTGGACACCACCCCGCTGAAACGATGGAAATGCTCAGAATGCGGTTACATCCACACCGGCCCCCGGCCCCCGGAGTTCTGTCCCCTCTGCGGCGCGACCCGCGGCAGATTTACCGAATATGATGGCGAAGGGGATCTGGTTGCCAGCGATGTGGCAGCAGACTGGAGGGATAAGGGAGAGCCTGTCATCCGTGAGGAGGGACTTGGCAGATCCACATCAGATGGGTATTCATCGGGAAGCTATCCATCCACATCAGATGGGTATTCATCGGGAAGCTATCCATCATCGAGTACCTATTCATCTTCGAGTGGCGTCTCATCCGCGGTCGGGTCATTCCTGTGGAAACTCCAAGTCGGTTCCTTCCGCAAAGGAGAAGGGGCCGCCAAACGGATCACCCAGCTGGTCAATGCGGATCTCCGAATCATGGACCCCAGGGACGCCACCATCGAACCGGCAAATGTCCCCAATCTCGGAGCCGTGCATCGGGTGCGCTTCATCAACCTGACCCAGTCGGACGCCACCAACATGAAAAACGAACTCAAGCAGAAAGGCATGGAATACTGGATCATCCCGCCGAACAGCATGCATTGGTAAACGCGGGCGTGAAATGTGAAGCGTGAAATCACGTTTCGTCCTTCATCCTTTACGTGTCGTTCCCACGCTCCGCGTGGGAACGATGATTCTGAGCAAAAGTGGGTTGGTCGATGAAAGGAGTTAATCATGCGGAGTATCTTTTTGGGATATTATAAACCAACAGAGGAAGAAATTGAAAGACTTTGGAGAGACGCTCATATTGTATTTGATGCCAACGCATTATTAAATATTCTATTCTTATTCAACACAAACTAGAGATACTACTTTGAATGTATTGGAAAACATCAAAGACAGACTCTGGTTGCCGCATCAATTTGCATTTGAGTATCAAAGGAATCGACTTTCCAGAATTTCTCAAGAAACCAAAAATAGCTGATGTAAAAGACAAGATACAAAAACTTTTGGACAATGAAATAAAGTCATTGAGAAGGCATCCTTTTCTGACTGAAACACAGGTGGAACAATTACAAGAAATATGCGAGACCTTAATAAATGCAGAAAAACAACATGAACAGCTTTTGACGGATGATCCGCTCCAAGAAAAAGTGGCTGAAATTTTTAACGCCAAAGTAGGAAAATTGCCAAATGAGGCTGAAAAAGAAAAATTATGCAGAGAAGGCAAGTCCAGATATGAAAGCCGAATCCCACCAGGATATTGTGACTACAATGAAAAGGATGAAGATGCAAATACTTATGGTGATTATATAGGATGGAAACAAGTCATAAATCATTCAAACGAAAAAAAAGTGGATATTATAATTGTCACTGATGATTTCAAAGAAGACTGGTGGTTGAAAATCAGGGGAAAAAGAGTTGGCCCCAGACCCGAATTGATAAATGAGTTTAATGCGGAAAGTGAGGGAAGAAGGGTACATATGTATAGCGTTTCATCTTTCCTGTCACAAGCTTCTGAAATATTTCATATTGAAATATCTGAAGAGGTGATTGAAGAAGCTCGTACCGCTCCAGACACAGAGGATTTGTATTCCAAGAAAAAACTTGTCCATCCAAAAAAATCTAAAGCCGACACTCCAAAAAGTGGCTATTATGATAGGGCTGAGAGAGAATCTGCCAAGACTGCAAGAGATCCCGATGCCCCAAAGACAACAAAGGGAATGGGGGAGGGTTGAACATGGCTGTAATTGCAATTACAGAAGAGCCAAGATGGCTGCTAAATGCCATATACGAACAACTCGAAGACGATGAAACAAGAACATGGAAATTCGACAAAGAAGGAGATTTGACGCATTCACCCTCACAATGGCGATATCTTGCATGGATGAGACCAAAGATTGGAAAAGGGAGACTGATTTTTAACATCATAGCAGGTGAAGATACGTTTAGCAAGCGAATTTATGGCGTTTACCATGGTTGTTTGATTGAAATGTTGCTGACTTATTTTGATGTTGACATTGACAAATTATATGCAACATCTCTGCCTGCATCAGGAGATATTGTTGAATAAAGATCGGTCAACAAAAAATATCGACACGGGTGAGCGTCAGGCTGACATAATCCGCAATATGAAAAAGAATGCATATTATGATGAAATGGCGGATGATCTGCGCCCCGAATACGATTTGTCACAATTGAAAGGTGGAGTGAGAGGCAAATACGCGTCAAAATATAAGGAAGGGACCAATCTGATCTTATTGGAACCTGATGTGGCTGAAATTTTCAAGGATAATGAAACAGTAAACGAAGCGTTGAGACTATTGATTAAAATTGCAGGCGCAAAATATAAGAAAGCCGTTGTTCCAGCGGCGTGAGGTGAGGCGTGAGGAATAAGGAGAGAATTGTGACAGCAAGTTTCAAACTGTCTTTGAATGAATTGAATACTGATTTCATTGAAAAGATCAAAAGTATGTTTGACGCCAAAAAAATTGTCGAGATTCACATCTCAGAGGAAATTGATGAAACCGAATATCTTCTGTCCACTTCGGCAAATCGTGAATCTTTGTTCAAGTCCCTGCAACAGCTTGAAAACAATGAGGTTGTCATGAAACAGATGAGTGAGATCGGACCACTATATGCACTGGCAAGACATTGACAAAGAAAAATAAATCGGCTGATCAAAGACTGCCTGAGAGAACCTTACAGAGGATTGGGAAAACCGGGGCCGCTGAAGCATGGTTTGTCCGGTTTTTGGTCGAGAACGTGAACGTGAACGAGCGTCAGGCGGAGGAAGGTAATGAACGGCTTGCAGGAAGCTGAAAAATTGCTGGCAGGGATGAGTCCCGGAGAAAAAGCACAGATACTTCAATGGGTTGTCCGGGATATCGGAAATCTGTTTCCCGGTGTCGAAAGCCATCTCAATGTGTGCGGAGGCGTCCCCTGTGTGATTCGGACACGCATTCCGGTATGGGTGCTGGTTCAGGCAAGGCTGTCGGGTGTCACCGATGCCGACGTGTTGCGCTGTTATCCGACATTGCGTGCGGAGGATCTGGTAAATGCTTGGGCCTATTACGGGGCGCATCAGGATGAGATATCCCGACAGATGGCCGAGAACGATGAGGGGTGACCATGGCCCGGTTGTACGCTGATGAGAATTTCCCGTTTCCGGTGGTTGAGAAACTCAGGGATATGGGGCATGACGTCATCACGCTTCAGGAGGCGGGCTATGCAGGACAAGCGTTGCCGGATGAGATCGTGTTGAGTCGTGCATCTGATGACGGAAGATCTCTTCTGACCATCAATCGGAAGCATTTTGTCCATCTCCATCGTGCGAGTGCTTCACATGCAGGGATCATCGTCTGTTCCTTTGATCTGGATTTTGCGGGGCAGGCATATCGCATTCATAAGGCGATTGAGTCCTGCGGTGGCGACATTGATGACGGTCATCTGCTTCGTATCAATCGTCCGCAGACCTCGTGAGCGAAAGTGTTCGGAAATCAAAGCCAATATTTGGACTTATCGGAACAAATCAGGTCAGTCTGACATGGAGTGCAAAAATGAAGCCCTATGCGGAATTTTTGCGGGGTGCCATATTGCGAAAATCCTGTCAGAAAGCGAAAATTCCGCCTAGGGGCTCCATTTCCGCACTCCTTTGAAATTTCACGGAGGAATGGAGTGAAAAAAGGCGTGGGGCGTGAAACGTGGGGCGTGAGGCGTGGGGTGTGAAACGTGAAGCGTGAAATGTGAAATCATCCTTAACCCTTCAACCTTAACCCTTAACCCTTAACCCTTAACCCTTAACCCTTCATCCTTACAAAAAAGGGAGGTTTCAAGAATGTTGAATTTGATCAAACTGGAAAACAGAATTGTCCTTGACGGGGCCGCCGGGGGCGAGGCGCTGGATCATGTGCTTGCCCATGAGGCGGTGATTGCCGGGAGCATGTTTGTTCCGGATCATGTGGATGGCGCGGCGCATGTCGCCGGTGCCGCGGCCCTGCTCGCGGACCCTGTTGCGGAGGAAGCTCAGACAGAATCCATTGAGATTGTTCTCATTGCTGACAGCCTCCCTGACAGCGAGACATTGGCGAACGCGGTGAAGCCGGGCGTTCAGGTCATCATCTATCATATGGATGAATCTGCGGCTGAAGTGCTCGCCCAAGTGGCCGCATCGGGCCAGCCGGTGGACTCGATCTCCATCCTCTCCCACGGGGGCGAGGGGAGCTTCCGTCTGGGAAATGAGGAGATCACCGCAGAGAATCTTGAGGAGACCGCGGACGCGTGGAAGGCCCTGAACGATATCCTGACCGATGACGGCCGCATTTACCTTTTCGGGTGCAATGTGGCCTCGGGTGAAGGCCAGGAACTGCTGGATCGTCTCGCAGAGATCACCGGCGCGCAGGTCTTTGCCTCGGATGATGGGACCGGCGCGGATGGGGACTGGGACTTGGAAAAGGGAACCGGGGATGCCAAAGACGCGCCGCCGCTCGACATGGAGAAGCTGGCCGGCTATACGAGTTCGCTTCAGGACAACACCGTCACCACCAATGAGGATACCGACTACACGTTCAAAACTGACGACTTTGGAGACGGCTTTTCAACCCTCCAAGTGGTCAAGCCCCTGTCCGCCGGGGAACTACAGTTGAATAGGGTGAATGTGGCCATTGACCAAGCCATCCCGGCAGACCAGATCGCGGCCGGCAACCTGACCTTCATCCCCAACCAGGACGCGAATGGCGACGGGTACGCCAACTTCCATTTCAAGATTGACGGCAATGGGCCTTACACCATGACGGTGGATGTCACGCCGGTTGAGGACGCGCCCACCGCGACAGACAACGTGGTGGAGACGGACGAGGATGTCGGGTATGTGTTCTTGGAGAATGACTTCATCTTCAATGATGTGGATGGCGACAATCCACCCTTGGAGAGCAGGACCTTCACGAGTGTGACCGTTGCTCAGGCCCCGGCATCCGGAAATCTGGAACTGAACGGGACAGAGATCGGAACTGGCGCAGTGATTCAAATTGCCGACATCCAAAATGGAAAATTGATGTTCATGCCGGATCCAAATGGGAACGGGATCCCTTATGCCACCTTCCGGTTCCGCGTCAGCGACGGCATGATGGAGAGCGCGGGCGCGTATCAGATGACGGTGAATGTGACCCCAGTGAACGATCTCCCCACATCCGCCAGCAAAGAGGTGCGAATGGCGGAGGATGGCCTGCCGCATGTCTTCCGCCTGAATGACTTCCGGTTTGCCGATGTGGATGCGGGCGATCAGCTCGCGAACGTCCAGATTGTCCAGCCGGTCACCGCGGGGACCCTGAAACTCAACGGCGGGGAGGTTGATTCAACCACTGAGATCACCAGGACCCAGATACAGAACGGGGATTTGACATTCACGCCTGACAAGGACGCGAACGGGGATGATTATGCAAATTTCCGGTTCAAAGTGGGGGATGACCATGACGCGTACAGCAAGGATCCCTACACCATGACCATCCATGTGGATCCGACCCCGGACCCCCCCAAGTCGGAGGGGGGAACCGTTACCACTCAGGAGAACACCGAGCATGTCTTCCAAAAAGACGATTTCAAGTTTGAGGATGTGGATGCAGGGGACGAACTCGCGAGTCTGCGGATCACCGACCTCCCGAATGCCGGCACCCTGAAGCTGAACGGATCCGGTGTGGTTGCGGGCACACTGGTCCCGGTCGCTGACATCGACGCGGGCCGGCTGACATTTGAGCCGGATCTGAACACCCATGGGGACGCATATGCCAACTTCCGCTTCAAGGTCACGGACACCACCGGCCAAGAGAGTGTCGATTCAGCGCGGATGGTCGTGGATGTGGCCGAGGTGAACGATCCCCCCATCGCCGCGGATAACACTGTCCGAACAGACGAGGACACCCCTTACGCATTCACGGCGGAGAACTTCGGGTTTCAGGATCCGGACAACGACCCCTTCGCCAAGGTGGAGATCACAAAGACCGTCTCTGCCGGATCGCTCCGGTTGAACGGCGTTGACGTGAGTCTCGGCGAGGAGATTCTGGTCGCCGCGATCAATGAAGGTCGGCTCATCTTCACACCAGCCAAGGATGCGAACGGCGAAGAGTACGCGGATTTTCGGTTCAAGGTGAATGACGGGATCTTTTACAGTCTCGACGCGTACACCATGACCATCGACGTCACCGAGGTGAACGACGCGCCCACTGCCGAAGGAAAGACCGTGACCACAAAGGATGACGAGCCTTACGCCTTCAGGGTCGAGGACTTCCGGTTCAGCGATGTGGACGCTGATGACCGGCTCTCACAGGTTCAGATCACAGAGATGGATGAGCCGGGAACCTTGGCATTGAACGGCACCAAGGTGACCTCCGGGCAGTATGTTTCTGTGGATGAGATCGTGGCCGGGAACCTGACCTTCACCCCGGACGATGGCGAGTCGGGCGCGGGCTACTCCGGATTCCTGTTCAAGGTGGTGGACAGCAAAGACTTGGCGAGTGAACAAGCGTATCAAATGTCCATCGACGTGACCAAGGATAACATCCCGCCCACCGCGGGGGACAACACCATCACCACGAATGAGGATACGGAATATATCTTCACCCCTGCGAACTTCAAGTTCTATGATGAGGATACTGGGGACACCCTCCAAGCGGTTCGGATCGTCAAGCCGGCCACTGCCGGAGTCCTGATGTTCGACGGCGAGCCATTGGACATTGAAGAGACTGGCTCCATCAGTGTCTCGGATATCGCGGCGCGCAAATTGAGCTTCAAGCCGAACGATGATGCCAACGGAGACGGTTACGCCAATTTCCTCTTCAAAGTGAGTGACAACAACGCCGCGTTCAGTGCGAACGCCTACACCATGACGGTGAACGTGACCCCGGTCCAGGATGCCCCCACCTCGGTGGACAACACCGTCAAGGTGAGTGAGGGGGCCGTCTATCCCTTCAAGGTGGAGGAATTCATCTTCAATGATGTGGATCCGGAGGACAGTTTGGCCAAGGTGGAGGTCACCTCGCTTCCCGGAAAGGGGACCCTCAGACTGCACGGTGCCGAGGTCGCCCAAGGGGATGTGATTGGGGTGGCGGCCATCATTAACGGCCAGTTCACCTTCACCCCTAAGCCAGAGACCCCTGGGGAGACCTATGCCACCACATTTCAGTTCAGGGTCAATGACAGCAAGGATTTCAGTGTCAATATCAAGAATGGGGAATTGAGTGATGACCCCTACACCATGACCGTTGACGTGGAGCCGGGTGACCTGCCCCCCAAAGGGCCAGCCAACCCGCCGGCGGTGGACGAGGACACCGACTACACCTTCGGGATCAGCGACTTCAATTTTGAGAACGTGGGTCTTGATTTTGAAGATCAGGTGGGCTACATCCTGATCACCAAGACGGTGACAGCTGGCACGTTGAAACTGGATGGAACCGAAGTTCAGCTCTTTGACGAGATCGCGGTCTCGGACATCAAGGCCGGCAGGCTGACATTCAGGGCGAATCCCGAAGCGAACGAGTTCGACGTGGATGCCGACTTCCGCTTCAGAATTCAGGAGACGGGAGCCGAGGGGACCGAATACAGCGAGGACGTCTATGTGATGCCGATCACCGTGACCCCCGTGAACGATCCGCCAGTGACCTACAGCGGCGATGAGATCAAGTTGGAAATGAATCAGGACTCATACGATTTCAAGGCGTCGGATTTTCCGTTTGAGAATTATGTGGATGGGGAGGATCTGAATGTCTATCAATTGGCAGACGGCACATTTGCCAGCACACCCGGGTCGGGCCAACTGATACAGAGTAGCGTCCCCATAACGGTATGGATCACCTCGCTTCCTGAACACGGCACCTTGCAACTGGATGGCCAGCCTGTCGAGATCAATCAGGCGATTACATATGAGGAGATTAAGGCCAACAGGCTGACATTTGAAAAACCCGCTGATTCGTCATCGCTCCCGCTTGATGCGGACGGATATGCCAATGTCAGTTTCTTGTACAGGGTGGGGGATGAACTAGGGGAATACACCGGTGACAATCCGGCAGGCCGTGCCAAAGATGATCCGGTGAACTGGAACACCGGCGTCAGCAACGAGGAGACAAAGCCAGTAAGCTGGCTCGTGAACCGGCCCCCGGAGATTAAGGACCAAGAATTCACCATTCCCGAAGGAAGCCCGGCAGGCACACCGGTGGGGGACACGACTGCGAGTGATCCTGATGGCGATGTGCTGACCTACAGCGTCCTTCCAGGGAAGGATTCCAGCATATTCAATGTGAATCCGAACACCGGCCAGATTTTCGTGAGGCCGGGGGCTGTTGTTCCGAATGTTGATGCGGATACAGATTACCACATAGATGTGCAGGTTGACGACGGCAGGGGAGGTCTGGCCCAGGCAGAGATGACCATCAAGGTGCTGGATGTCAGGCCGGTGATTGATCTGGACGAACCGCCAGAACCCGGCGGAGATGGCGAGCTGCCGCCAGGCGCAACCGAGTGGGACTTTGGCAGAACTTTCACAGAGGGGGATGATCCGGTCACCATTGCGGATGTTGATGCAAGGATAACCGATCCGAAAGGGGACAACATTGACTCAATGACGGTGACGATCACGAATCTCCAGGCGGGTGATCTGTTGTCAGCCGACACATCGGGCACGAACATCACGGCAACATATAATAACGGCATCCTGACCCTGACCGGAACGGACACGGCGGGGAACTACACGAATGTCCTTCGAGATATCCGGTTTCACAACCCGTCTGAGAATCCGGATGCCACCCAGCGGGTGATCCAATTCGTAGCCACAGATGATACCGGGATTGCGAGCAACATTGCCACCTGTTATCTGACGGTTGTCCCGGTGAACGATGCCCCGGTGAATACTGTACCCGGCGACCAAGTGACACCAGAGAACACGCCCCTGCCCTTCAACAATGGGAACCAGATTTCCGTTGTCGATGTGGACTCGTACATCTATGGGGACCCCGTGACGGTTGATCCGGCCTACACCGCGGATGTGACCCTCAGTGTGGACATTGGGACCATCTCCCTCACAGGCGGTCCCGGCGCGCCGACCATCCAGATTCAGGGCACATTGGCCACGATCAACACCCAGCTGGCCAACTTGGTCTTCACGCCACCCACAGGCTGGACAGGAGAGACCATTCTGAGGATCACGACAAACGACCTGGGGTATACCGGTGAACACCCGGAGACTGGTGGAGTTGACAGCAATGGTCGCAGTGATCCCCCCCTGACTGTTGCCAATCAAGTGAGGATATATGTGGGCAACCCTCCGCCCCATGTCCCGCCGCCGGTTCCGCCGCCGGGCCCGCCGGAAGGTGAGGACGGCGTGGTCGGCCCCTACATGGGGGAAGGCAGAGGCTTTGGGCTCGGTTTTGACTATGATCCCGGCCCTGTTCTGGATGTGGGACAGAGACATGATGTCAAACCCCTCCCCCCTGGTGCTTTGGGACGGGGCGGAGATGATCTTTACCGGTGTTGCACACTCGAAGAGGCTCTGCGTCTCGGATGCCGGTTTGCACCGGGCATTGAGCCGGATTCCCGTCTCTCCAACGTCACTTGGAAATGGATGGAGGGAGAGGGATGGGAAGCCCCCCTGCTCGACGAGGAATCGGACCTCTACTCCTCGAATCCAGATCAGCGCCATTTCCTCAGGGAAGAGGGGGATGTCGGCTTCAGCGTGAAACCCGGGGAATTCTCATGGCTTTTCTTTGGGGAGATGAAGGAGGAGGGGTTGCCAGCCTACCTGCTCAGGGACAATTTTGTGCAGGGCGCGGAAGACAAGTTCTGCAACGCGGCCCCGGGTGAGTTCAAGTACAGCTTCTTTGCCGGCAGGGAAGAGTATGAGGCCCCTGCATCCTGGGGAAGCGACGCGTGGCCCCTGCTCGGGAACGTGATCCCGTGCGAGGAGGATGCCCCGAGATATCGGGAGGCCCCTTATGAGGAGACCCCGCCATTGGACACCCATGCGGTGTCTGAGCCTGCCGAAGACATGGAGACGGTCTCTCCAGATGAACTCAACGAGGTGCTCGAAAATGGAGAGATTGAGGAAGCACCGCTCTCCCGCCAAGGATCCTCAAGAGACGATAACGGGGGCAGATATGAAGAGGCAATCGAGGTATCATCAGCCAAGAATGCCCCACCCGAAGCGGACGAAGGTTCCCTTTCCCCGCTGGACCGGGTGATTCTCTCGCTTGGAGCGGCCAGGAAGTAGTAAAGCTGTAAGCTCTGTAAGCTGTAAGCTCGAATTCGGAGCTTGCAGCTTCAGACTTGCTCGTTTCGAGCTTGCCCTCAACGCCTCAGAACTTCAACGGATCGCCTTTTCTCGTAATCAAATCAGCAGATGGGTCTCTCTGCCAATTCCTGACAACATCGCCAACGCCAACAAATCCCCCAATCCCGCGAGTCCCGGCTCAGTCAATGGAAGGAATCAATCTGTGCA
The DNA here is from genome assembly GCA_029940115.1 of Desulfobacterales bacterium. Taxonomy (GTDB): domain Bacteria; phylum Desulfobacterota; class Desulfobacteria; order Desulfobacterales; family 4be13; genus JAOZRQ01. The sequence goes on along the minus strand of JAOZRQ010000141.1, from coordinate 471 downwards.
ATCTGTCTGATCTGTGCAATCTGCGGTTCAAATCACGGGACCAGCCCGAAGGGAAAAAAACCGGTTTCGGCTAGGGCATCAAGGAAATTGAGAGTGGATTCCGGGTCAGATGACGGGAACCTCGTCTGAGGGGAGTGAAGCCTCGGGGACTGCCGGTTCCCGTCATCTGCCCGGAATGACAGGTTTGTGTTGGATTTGGAGCATGGGAGACGACAATCCGTGTCATCCGTGTAATCTGTCTGATCTGCGGTTCAAAGTGCTGGACAAAAATTGTTTGCCAAAAACCCGGACAAAAGTTTCATCCACGTTTGGCAACCAGCACAAAAAAAATGACAGACACCAACATGACTAAACCCAATCCATGTAGTTCACAATGGGCAAAAAGTCTTCTGCCAAAAACTGGGACATAAGTTTTAGCACCAAGGCAAAAAAATGGTGGAAGATGGCGCGTGGGCAACAATCAAACCTGAA
>JAOZRQ010000140.1 GCA_029940115.1 Desulfobacterales bacterium | reverse complement strand
CAACCTTGACAGCAGAAGGGACCTTGTCATGCCAAACTGCAACATCGTACCGCAGGAAAAGGTGCAGTGACGAGTGGATCAACATGCGCCTGAAGGGTGTCGGGAACCGGCTCATGTTCGGCAACACGATGGCCGACACCTGCGACACACGCCCCGACTTTGCCGGCGCGACCAATGCGACATGGTCAAGGCCGAGATGGTATCGATGATTTTTTAATAGAATCGTTTGAAACAAAAGTAAACGAACACTTCGGTTTCAGTGAGAACCAGAAACAACTTAGTTTCTTTGGAACAATCTTTTTCTTGACGAGGAGGTTTTTGATGAAATTAAAACAACTTTCCGTATCCATTGAAAATTCACCCGGTCGGCTGTTTGAAGTGACCCATGCCCTTGGAGAAGCTGGGATCAACCTCAGGGCGTTGAACTTGGTGGATACCGGATTGTTCGGCCAGTTGCGGCTGCTTGTGTCGGATCTGGCTGCTGCCCGGCGGATACTGATGGAAAAGCATCTGCCTGCCCGGGCGGATGATGTGGTGGCTGTGGAAATCGAGGATAAGCCCGGAAGTCTGGCAAAGGTGTTGAAGCATCTCTTGGATGCCAACATCAATGTGCTTTACACATATGCCTTTGCAGGGGGTTCGTCAGGGAACGCGGTGATGGTCTTCCGTTTCAGCGACAATGACAGGGCCGTTGCGGTGTTGCAGGAGAACGGGGTCAGGCTGTTGGACGCGGAGGCCTTCGGCATTCTCGAAACAGAAAACAACAAATAAAAGGGGAGGTGTTGAAATGACAGAGAACTCGAAATTTGATCCCCGGTCTTACGCGGTGATCGGCGCGGGTCCGGTCGGATGCATTGTCGCGGCCTTCCTTGCAAAGGGCGGATATGATGTGACCCTTTGCGATGTCATTCCTGACCTGCTCAAGCCGGCCATCAAGGAACCCGGCATCATCATCGAAGGGGCGGAGAATCTCAAGCAGATGGTCCCGAAAACCTGCACCAATGTGGATGAGCTGGCGGATGATGTGCCGGATGTGATCTTTCTGACCGTCAAGGCGAACGCCACCCCGCTGATTGCGTCGGCCATTGAGAGCTTTTGCAGGGAGGGGATGGTTGTGATCAGTTGGCAGAACGGCATTGACACCGAGCTGGAGCTGGCCAATGTCCTGGGGAAGAAGGCGGTGATGCGGGCGGTGGTGAATTACGGATGCGGGCTGGCAAAGCCGGGGCATGTGCTGATGCCCTTCCATCATGCGCCCCACTTCATCCAGGAGCTGGATCCCGAGTCGAGACCGGCTGCCGAAGCGATTGCCCAAGCCCTGACCCAAAGCGGTCTGGCCACCCAGCGGACCGACAACATCGTCTCCATGGTCTGGCGCAAATCGGTGATGAACGCGTCCACCAACCCCGTCTGCGCGGTGACCGGCATGACGCTGGCCCAAGCGTTGCATGATCCGATTGTGTTTGAGGCGGTGGATGATCTGGCCAAGGAATGCATCCGGGTGGCCCGGGCCAATGAGATCGCCTTGGGCTGGGATTATTATCCCTACTGCATGGATTACATGAAAAGCGCAGGTCATCACAAGCCCTCCATGCTGATGGATATCGAAGCCAAACGCCGGACAGAGGTGGATTACCTGAACGGAAAGGTGATTGAATACGGCAGACAGGCCGGTGTGCCCACGCCTTGCCATGTCGCCATCAGAGCATATGTGAAAGGGCTGGAGTCCACATTTTAGCAGGGATAAGTTGAGCCTGTCCGAAGTTCTGGGGCTATCCTTACCACACTCACAGTCCCTGTGGTTCTTTGGATTGGGTTCAGTAAGGATAAGCTGTGTACAGGACAAAAAAATTGTGGGTGGCAAGAAACCCGGCTTTTTTCCCAAACGGGCAGATCTCCAAACCGCCAGAAAAAGCCGGGTTTCCTTCCCCATTCACTTTTTTTGTCCTGTACAGAAGGATAAGTTGAGCCTGTCCGAAGTTCTGGGGCAAGCTCTCAGGATAAGCGAGGCCTCATCAACTCAGAGCCTCCCATTCGTTCCTCACAGTACTTGGCCAGAAATTTTCAGGCACGATGGATTCCGAATCGGGGCTGAAAAAAAGTCTGATTAAGTACTTGGCCATATATTTTCAGGTGTTTGCATATGTGGGTCAGAAACGATGGATTCCGAATCGGGGCTGAAAAAAAGTCTGGTTAAGTAACTTGGCCATATATTTTCAGGTGTTTGCATATGTGGGTCAGAAACTTTTGGCCAAGTACTTTATGACGGAACTACGACGTACTTTCCTCCCTGGCCCATCTGTCCGCTTCCAGAATGTCGGAAAGGCTAGGGTCCCTGACAATGGTATGCCGTTCCATGGTGCCTTTGATGAGCTTGGGGATGTCGGCGAACGAGATCCGATGGTCCAAAAACGCATGAACGGCCACCTCATTGGCCGCGTTCAAGACGGCCGGCAGGGTTCCTCCCGCCTCACAGGCGTTGAAGGCGAGCGCGAGACAGGGAAACTTTTCCATGTCCGGCTCCTGGAAAGTGAGCGTCAGATTCGGAAAGTCCGGGATGGGCTGGTTTATGGGGAGACGTTCAGGCCAGGACATGGCATACGCGATGGCCCCTCTCATGTCAGGAACCCCGAGCTGGGCGATGACAGAGCCGTCCCGGTAGGCGACCATGGAATGGATGATGCTCTGGGGATGAATCACCACTTGGATCCGCTCATGGGACACATCAAAGAGTCTCACCGCCTCGATCACCTCAAGCCCTTTGTTCATCAGCGTGGCTGAGTCAATGGTGATCTTGTTTCCCATCTGCCAAGTGGGATGGTTCAGCGCGTGTTCCGGCCTGATCTTCGCAAATTCCGCTTTTGGCGTGTTCCGGAAAGGACCGCCTGAGGCGGTGAGGAGAATCTTGTCCAAGTCCTCTCTGCGTTGCCCGGCCAAGCATTGGAATATCGCGCTGTGCTCGCTGTCCACCGGAAGGATATTCACCCCTTTGTCGGCGGCTCGCGTCATTACGATCTCGCCGGCCATCACCAAGGTCTCCTTGTTGGCCAAGGCGATATCCTTTCCCGCGTCGATGGCGGCCAATGTCGGTCTCAGGCCGGCCGCGCCGACAACCGCGGTCACCATCATGTCCACGGAATCATGCGCGGCCGCGGCCATGTAGCCGGCTTCGCCGTGGAGAATGTCCACCTTCGATGTTTTGGAAACCGCGGAGGCATCCAAGCGGTTTCTCAATTCGATTGCCCGCGCCTCGTCAAAGACCACCGCGACCTCAGGGGCGAACTGCTCAATCTGTTCGGCCAGCAGAGCCACATTCGTCTTCGCGGCAATCGCCCTCACCGCAAACCGCTCCGGGAACATCTCGACAATCTTGAGGGTGTTCCGACCGATGGAGCCGGTTGATCCGAGTATGGAAAGATTTTTTTTCATTGTATGAAAAACCTTGTTTTTGTCCGTCACATCCCGTAATGGCTGAAGCTCATTGATCTCTATGTACTCCCGGAAGAACGAGACGGCGTTCTGCCGCTGTGTCAGTGTAATCTGTCAAGGGGTGTTCATCCTGCCGATCCTGTCAATCTATGAGTTGTTCAACGTCAATTCCCATGGCTTCCGCCAATTTTGTCAACGTAGCTGTGCTCAAATTGGCGTTGCTGTTTTCCAGTCTTGCCAGAGCTGACTTCCTCATCCCTGCTTTGGCAGCCAATTCTGCCTGAGTAAGCTTAGAATATTTTCGCCAAGCTTTGACAAGGCTCTCCCCCCTGACATTGGCTTTCACAACCTCGTTCGGGAACCAGACGTCAGCCTCATCTGCCTCAGTCTGGTTACGGATCAGCTCCTGATATTCATTCCAGGGGATGACGGCAAATGCCGGCCTGCCGTTTTGGATAATGATTTGAGGATCAGTATGTACGCTCATCTCTCTTTTTCACCTCCTGCCATTCTCTCAACCATTTCTCAGCCATTTTATGGGTAAAGCGTTTGACATTATGCACATCACCCATCGAATGATAGGGACGATGATCTATTATTTTTTGGGCTGTTTTTTCTTTGATTCCCTTGATTCGGATCAAATCCGACTTCTCACCGCTGTTCAGGACGTCCAGAAAAGCCCGCCTATCCTCATCCAAGATGGCTGTTCTGAGGGGCGTCGGTTTCTCCTTCCATTGCTGAAGACATTCCAAAATTTTCTGAATCTGGGTATCCTGCTGGTCAAGCTTGTGATTCAATACGTTTTCCAGGCTTTCCGTCTTTTGATTGAGGATATTTTCCAGCCCTTCTATCTTCTTTGAGAGAATCATCATATCAATGGAGACATTTTCTGCTACAATGGGGGTGTTCTCTGCTGGCTGAGGAGCCACTTCTCTCTCTGCAATGGAGGTGTTTTCTGTTGCAATGGAAGTGTTCTGCTGAAGAGGAGCCACTTCTCTCTCTGTGAATGACTTCACCAGTTCGAGTACAGCCACCTCCCTCTCCGGATCATCGTCAGTCGGCGTGATCAGAAAAACACTCGTCATATCTCCGCGCTCCTTGTCAAGCTCCATGGCCCTGACAGCCACATAACACTCAAAATGGCCGTGAACCACCTCATATTCCCGGGTATGCATCCCCGTTTCCCTGACAACCGGAGGGCGGATGGTGCCTTCGAGCTTTATGAGGCGCTCTGCAAAGTGGGTCAGCTCCGCCTCTGAAAAATCCGACCGGGGAACATCGGACTTGATTCTGGCGGTCTCGACAAACATGGTTCCGAATCGCACAGGTTATTCTCCTATTTTCCTCATGATTTCATCGGCCAAGGCCTCAAATTCTTTGGCCGACGGGGAATTCAGTTTGAAATCAAACACAGATTTCGGATTCGGAATGATATCCTCCTCTGTCTCCACATGGTTATCCACACATTGTGCCAGAATTTCCCTCTGAAAGATACAGGTCTCCATCATCTTTATACGGTATTGGGCATGTACCCTTTCCATACGTCCGGGCAGGGTGTGTTGGACAAATTTTGCGTAGCTCGGCACCTTGGAGGGCAGGATGCCCAAAATTTCCAGAGGCTCTTTTCCAACATGCCTTCGGGTTTCATTGATGCTGTCTATGAACTTCTTCACATTCGGAAGTCCCTGATTCGCAAATGGCTTAAGATCCGAGGGGATGATAAGAGAGTCGGCAATGGTAAGGGCTGTTCTCGCGTATAAATTCAGCGAGGGGGGCGTGTCTATGAGAATCACATCATACCTGTCCTCTATGAATTTCAGATTGTCGTTGCACAGCAACTCAGCGTTCCGTTGCATGACCAGTTCATATTCCTTGTCTATCAGTTCGATATGGGACGGGATGACATCCACCTCAGGGGTTGTGAATTGGGATTGTTTGATAACGCTCTCAACATGGTCCGGATCCACCCGTTTTAAGATTTTCAGGACATTGTTGTCCCTGATATCATCCTCTTTCTCATCGGAAAACTTGATCAGCCCGGTGGCAAAGGTCGTATTGGCTTGGCTGTCCAGGTCAATCACGAGAACTCTTTTTCCCTTTCTGCTCAGAGCGGCCGCGAGGTTGGTCACCACCGTCGTTTTGCCCACACCACCCTTGTTGTGATAGACCGCTATCTTCTTGTTCATTCGCTGTCTCTCCTTTTTTCTGATTATAACGCTTTTTGGGGAGGCCCCTTGCCCCTGCCCGATGTCGGGCAGGGCATGGACACACATGTGGGTGTGCCCGCAAAGGGGCACGGGCGGGTCTCCCCTGAATCCGTTATAATCAGCCTTTTTTTTCTTCAGGATGTTCTTCTTTGAGATGTTCCTTGACTTCTTTTTTTTGGAATATAACGTGGAAACCGCCCGGACGGGTTTACGCTTTTTTTCAGGAGGGCATGTCGGTTTCTCCGGGTTTGTCATTTTTCTGATCCCATCAATGTGTTCACAAGTGGCCTCATACCCGCACTCAGAAACAGGATTGGCTTTATTATTCTGAAAGTTTCTCTCTGGCTTGATCAATCTTCTGATCTCGTCAATATGTTCAGGAGTTTTCTCACATCTGCACTCAAAAACAAGATTTGCTCTGTTCTGAGCGTTTTTATAGATATGGAGACGCTTTCCATTGATCAGCAGGCCATAACGCACACTCAGACTGGTCAGATATCTCTCCAGCTGAGGAATGTGGCGGTCGAGCTTCTGCCCGGGATGCTTTGCCTCAATGATGAAGGTGAACTGGAAATCCCTGATATCCTCATTATATGGGTTGTATTTTGCGGCGAAAACCAGAAAATCCAGACGACTTTTTCCCAAAGCGACCTGCTGATACCAAGAATGGGGTGGAAAGCCTAATGCCGGTAAGAGGTAGTGGATGACAAATTTGCTCTCCACTTCGGCCTCATTGCGACAACACCGGGGGTCAAAATCAAGAATCATCATTGGACTTACCCAAGTTTTGAAAAATATTGCCACTTGATCATCAAGTTTTTTTTGTCATTCCTGATTTCGCAGGGATGACAGGCTTTTTGCCACGTCGGGTGAAAACTTGATCATCAAGTGCCAAGAACCAAATTGTCATATCTGTGTACAGGACAAAAAATCGGGAATGGGCGAGAAACCCGGCTTTTTCCCAAACGGCCGACCTCCCAACTGCAAGAAAAAGCCGGGTTTCTTTCATTTTTTGTCCTGTACACAGTTGTCATATATTACCGTGCCAATAAAAAAACGCAAGCTTTTGTCTTTTGTCAGAGAGAAAATCAAGTTTTTTTGAAAAACTTAGTTTCTTTCTGATTATAACGCTTTTTGGGGAGGCCGCTTTGTCAGTGAACTCAAACTAAAACTTGAATTCAGACTTGAACATCAACATTCATTTACGCGCACATCGAGGTTCAAGTTCAAGGCACGTCCAAGTTCAAGTCCGCAGGCCTCCTCTAAATCCGTTATAATCAGGATATTGCAAATGTAGTGTTTCGCCAGCAGGTCTATCCGGGAGTGGAGCGGTTCAGATTTGCCTATTCGATCCGCTTCAATGGGGAGTCGTCGGCACGTCCGCGTCTCTCCCGAAAAAAATCCTGCATCAGCCTTCTGCATTCTGCCTCACATACGCCCGGTATGACCTTCAGACGGTGATTCAGCCGGGAATCATTTGAAAAGTCGTATATGGACCCCGCGGCACCCCACTTGGGATCATATGCTCCGAAAACAAGAGTTGACACTCTGGCGTGTATGATTGCCCCCATGCACATGATGCAGGGTTCAATGGTGACATACAGGGTGGTGTTCACCAACCGGTAATTCCGAATCTTCTGCCCTGCGTCGCGCAGGGCCAGCATCTCTGCATGGGCCGAAGGATCGGACCGGGTGATGGTCTGATTGTGGGCAGCAGAGAGGATTTCGCCTGTCTCACCCACAAGCACCGCACCCACCGGAACCTCTGCCTTTTCCTTGGCTTTTTCGGCTTGACCCAGAGCCATTTTCATCCACTGGATATCCATAATGTCAGTTGCCTGAGGAGTTTGTAGTTCCGCCTTTAGGCGGTGTGGCACCGCCTAAAGGCGGAACTACAAACAAACGCTACCCAAACAACGCTTTAATCCCCTTTTTGTCAAGCTTTTCATAATTGAGGCTATTGTACTTTTTAATGAAGACATCAACGGCAATCTGAAAAAGTTCATCAACTGACATCTCAAATTCGATTGACATCTTTTTGAACTCTTTTAACTGCCTTTTGTTCAACGTGACGGTGAGTCGTCCAGATTCAGGGGTGATATGATATTTTGTCCGTGGCATGTGATTTCCTCTTTTATCGATGAAGTTAAGATGAAATGCAATATCACATAAAAATAGGGGAAGCAACAGAAATTTTATTTCAGGAGCAGAGAAACTAAGCTTTTTGATTAAAAGTGTGTTTAGGACAGAGAAACTACTTTAAAACTTGGATTTGAATATTTTAGGGCGGTTAAAGTGTATTATGGACATAAAAACTTAAAAACTTATATTTGAATATTTTAGGACATTATTTCGGTCAAAGTGTATTTATGGACAGGAAACTACTGAAAAGAGTTATTTAACTTTAAAACTTGGATTTGAATATTTTAGGACATAGAAACTTAGTTTTGGATGGGCGAAAAACCCGGCTTTTTCCCGCTCATTTTTTTGTCCTGTACACAGATATTTTAGGACGATTAAAGTGTATTATGGACATAGAAACTGTATTTGAATATTTTAGGACATTATTTCGGTCAAAGTGTATTTATGGACAGGAAACTACATTAAAACTTGGATTTGAATATTTTAGGATGTATTATGGACATAGGAACTGGATTTGAATATTTTAGGAGATCATTTCGTATTTATGGACAGAGAAACTAAGCTTTTTATGTTTTTGAGATATGATTCAGAACAGTCGCTTCCATATCCGTGTCATGAAGCAGGATGGCCTGAAATTTGGTATAAACCCCCCAATAGGACACTATTGGGGGGTTTTCAGGCCATTTTTTAGGGGGTTACCTAGGGTGATGAAAATCAGCTTTTCTGGATCATTTCTGACCGATCCCATTCCTGTCCCGTCCTGTTCCGGATGAAGCCATCTGTTCCATCCGGCGCCTCAGGCATGGCGGAGACAGTCCCGGGGTCGGATGGCGGTCGGAAAACCGCTTGAAAACGGAATTCATTACCTAATGGATCATATCCAGAAGTCCCGAAATAGAGGCGGTATCTATTGTGTAATATTTCCTTGACAAATGATCCCATATGATTATATTGAATGCTAAACATTGTATATTGCATTGAATTGACTTTGCTTCTAAAAACAGGATTTAAAATCAAACTTGACTTTCATTCAATATTCAAGGTTCAATTTAAACAGGGGATTATGCCGAATTATTTCACAGCAAAACGGGAGATAACAATATCTGAGGCTGTTGAGGAGTATTTGATGGAAAAAGAGGCTACCGGTGCATTTAGTTCAGAATCGATCCGAAACCGCAGATATGAGTTGAATCGGTTCACATCGTTCTGCAAGTCTCATAATTTGGAAAAAACAGCAGATATAAACAAGAATATGCTTATTGCCTATTTAAGGGAGCAAAAGATCGCAAAGGCGTCCAAATTGGGGATCATGTATGTTTTGAACGGATTTATGGACTATCTGGTGGATGAGGAGCTGGTCCTTGACAATGTCGTCGCAGGTATCAGCAGACCGAAGATATATCAACCCAAGGCGGATTATCTGACTTTTGATGAGTTGGAGCAGTTATTCCAGTCAGAAGCGCAAAATGCCCCCCCCAAAGTCGTTGATCGGAATTTGTTGCTTTTCAGCCTGTTTACGGATGTTTGTCTGCGTGTGTCAGAGGTGATCAACTTAAAACTGAAAGATGTCCGTTTGGAGAACAAGGAGGTATGGGTGACTCGCAAAAGGGATAAAGTGGATAATATTCCCTTGAACGATGATATCGTCAAAAAGTTTCTCAACTGGCATGAAATAAGACCTCAATACAAAGGAAATGAATTATCCTGGGTTTTTCTCTCAAGTCATGGCAAACAACTGAAACGCAGACAAGTCCATCATATTGTCAGCCAAGGACTCAGGCGGGCCAATATCGTCAAGCGGAAGCAGGGGCCCCATCTTCTGCGACACTCGGGGGCCAGCCTCAAGGCCAAGGCAGGGGAAAATCTCATCATGATCCAATACCTCCTCGGCCATGAAAATCTGAACACGACCCGGAGATATCTCCACTTCGAATGGGAGGATCTCAAAGAGATGGTGGGGAGAAGCCCTGTGCTGGGAAAGAAGCAGGAGGGAGAATCAGGGGAATCATAGTCCGGCGGCTCTGCGGACACCCTCTCTCCGGAGGAGCTCCTGCTCCTGCCGGTGTCGGGCAGGGGAATGCGTTTTTTCCGAGTTTCTAAAGCTTCACCTTTCCAACCTCTTTCCACCACAGCCGTTCAAATCCGAGCGAGACCACGGCGGAGGGGGGTCGGATTCCTGCCGATCCCCAGCTCTCCGAAAATCTCCTGAAACTGGTCCTTCCGTGCCACGTCGTAATAATTGGCCAGCATGGAAAGTAGCAGGCTCTTGCCGAATCTGCGGGGACGCAGAAAAAGCAGATATTTTCCCTGCTCGAGCAGGGGAATGCGGTCCGTCCGGTCGCAGTAAAAATAGCCTTTTGTCACGATCTCTCTGAAATCACTTATGCCGTAAGGGAATTTCATGGGTGTCTCCTTTCTGCGGGAGGCAGCCTCCTGCATGTGTTACGAGGCTTAACCTCGTTACGAGGCTTGCTGAAACCTGAATTGAGCGATTCTTGTCAGCAAAACTGGCTGATGTTCTGACATTGAAGGGTTTGCCCATTTCAGGGCTTTCACCCAATGGGTGAAAGCCCGAAAATCGCCGAACCCCTGGAATTGCAGGGAAGGAATCATGTTCAGGCCAAAGAATCGCTCAATTTGGGTGAAATTTCATTCCTCATCGGATCGGTCAGGAACAAACAGAGGTCTCTCCAACAGATCATCATGGGATGCGGGAATGGCAGCAAAGTGGAGCTTGGGACGTCAGGGCAGTAAAATTTGGGATTCACGCTCAGATTTCATCCGCGTCGCGATCTGAACAATGCCCGCCGCGTCAATTCCATATTTGGCCCGAAGAAATTTCTGGGGACCATGTTCCACAAAGCGGTCCGAAATCCCGATCCGTTCAAGGCGGAACCCCGTCACCCCGGCGTCAGCGAGACATTCCAGCACCGCGCTGCCGAATCCGCCTTGCCGGGCATTCTCCTCCACGGTGATGATATCGGAGAACCTCCCGGCAAGGGAATCAATCAGGTCCGCGTCAAGGGGCTTCACAAAGCGGGCGTTCACAATCGTGGCGGATACCCCTTCCTTCATCAGCGCCGCACGGGCCCCAAGGGCTTCCCGGACAGAACTGCCGATGGCGAGAATCAGGATATCCGATCCTTCCTCAAGAACTTCCGCCTTTCCGATGGGGATGGGGCGGATCGGCTCCTCCATTTTCACACCGGCCGCGATCCCCCTCGGATACCGGAACGCGATGGGGCCGTCATGAGAAAGCGCGGTGAGGAGCATCCGCCGCAGTTCGTTTTCATCCTTCGGGGCCATGATCACCATGTTCGGAAGGCTTCTGAGATACGACAAATCAAAGACCCCCTGATGGGTGGGGCCATCCTCACCCACAATGCCCCCCCTGTCAAGGGCAAAGACCACCGGCAGTCTCTCAATGCAGACATCATGCAGTATCTGATCATATGCCCGCTGAAGAAACGTCGAATAGATCGCGACCACCGGCCTGAATCCCTCGGCAACCATCCCCGCGGCAAAGGTGACCGCGTGCTGTTCGGAGATGCCCACATCATAAAACCGGTCCGGATAGTTCTCGGCAAACGTCTTAAGTCCGGTCCCCTCCGGCATGGCCGCTGTGATGGCCACGATCTTCTCATCCTCTTGGGCCAGCCGGACCATGGTCTCTCCGAAAACTTGGGTGTGGGAGGGGATGGGACTGCCGTTGCTTAGACATTCCCCGGTTCCCACATCAAAGCACCCGACCCCGTGAAAGTGAACCGGATTCTTCTCAGCCGGCCGGTATCCCTTTCCCTTCCGGGTGGTCACATGGAGGAGCACTGGCTCGTCAAGCTCCCTGATGTTTTGCAGGATGTGGATGAGATGACTCAGTTTGTGCCCGTCTATGGGGCCGAAATACTCAAAGTCGAACGCCTCAAACAGAATTCCCGGCGTGATGAAGGTCATGAAGGATTCTTCGGACCGCTTGGCCAGCTGGTACAGATCATCCCCAATCCCGGGCAGGGATTTCAGAAAATCCCCCACCTTCTTTCTCAGCCCCTGCATCTTTGCCACCGAAAAGGTGCGGCTTAGAAAGGAGGAGAGCGCGCCCACATTCGGGGCAATCGACAGGTCATTGTCATTTAATATGACAATCAGATCCTTGTGCAGGCCCCCGGCTTGGTTCAGCCCCTCATAAGCCAAGCCCGCTGTCAGGGAACCGTCTCCGATCACGGCGATCACTTTGGCCCTCTCCTTTTTCAGACACTTGCCACAGGCCATCCCGAGGCCTGCGGATATGGAGGTGCTGCTGTGTCCGGTGGTGAACGCGTCGTATTCGCTCTCGCTCATGCGGGGAAAGCCGCTGATGCCCCCGTGCTGGCGGAGCGTGTGAAACTGTTCCCTTCGCCCGGTCAGGAGTTTGTGGGCGTATGCCTGATGACCCACGTCCCAGATGATCTTGTCCTTAGGCGAGTTGAACACATAGTGGATGGCGATGGCCAGTTCAACCGTTCCGAGACTCGGTGCCAGATGACCGCCGTTTCGGGAGACCACATCAATGATCACGCCGCGTATCTCTGCGGCAAGGGCCAGCAGATCCGACAGGGAAAGTCGCTTCAGATCAGCAGGAGAATCAATTTTTTCCAAAAATCTCATATCACTTTCATCCTTCGTCCTTCATCAGAAAAAAATCCGAAATCCGAATGGCAAAGAAACCCGGTTCTGAGCCGCGTCATGGAAGCCTGACCGCCCAATCTCCTATGGCTGAAACCGGGTTTCTCTCTCATCAGCAAATCCGAATGGCAAGGAACGGTTTCTGACATGCTGAGTTTGTTGACTCGGATCTGTGTACAGGACAAAAAGTTTGGATGGCCGAGAAACCCGGCTTTTTTCCCGAACGGGCAGATTCCCCGACCGCCAGAAAAAGCCGGGTTTCTTTCCCTCAATCATTTTTTTGTCCTGTACACAGGACTCGGATTCAACCCTTAATTGGCATTTGCAATTTTGGATTTGTTTCGGATTCCGACATTCGGATTTTGGTTACACTCAATTCATTTTTCCCGTTCAATAATATAAGTCGCAATGGCCCGAAGCGGGTCGGCCTTTGCATCAAAACGACCCATCGCCTGCAAGGCGGTGAATATCAGGTGTTTCGCAAGTTTTCTTGATTCATCAAGTCCGATCACAGAGGGATAGGTGCTCTTTTCCCGGGCATGGTCGGTTCCCACAGATTTGCCGAGAAGGGCGGGATCCCCCTCCACATTCAGGATGTCATCTGCCACCTGAAACGCAAGTCCGATATGTCTGGCATAGATGTCGAGCCGCTCCACTTGGTCATCGCTTCCACCTCCCAAGATGGCACCGGAACGAACCGATGCCCTGATCAGCGCGCCGGTCTTCAGGGCATGCATATCTTCAAGACTTTTCCGGTCAAGCAGTATCCCCTCAGACGCGATGTCCCGCGTCTGTCCCTCTATCATTCCGCAGTATCCCGCGGCTTCCGCGATGATGCGGATGACGGTGATCAACTCTGACGCTTGGTGATTCCCATTTATGGAGGAGAGGACCTGAAACGCGAGTGTCAACAGGGCATCCCCCGCAAGAATCGCGGTGGCCTCGTCATAAACGATGTGGCTGGTCGGCTTTCCCCTTCTCAGATCATCGTCATCCATCGCAGGCAGATCATCGTGAATCAGAGAATAGGTATGGATCATCTCGATGGCGCAGGCGATCGGCAGTACATCCACCTCTTTCCCACCGACCGCTTCGGCAGCCGCGATGCACAACACCGGCCGGATCCGCTTCCCATCGGCCATCAGCGAATACCTCATGGCCTTCACCAGCCGACTGGAATCCTCCCGCAGCAATTCATCCAGCGCGCTATTGATCCCTTCATTTTTCTCGGCAAGATATGATTTCAGATCAAACATGGTTGTAAGTTGTAAGCTGTAAGCTCGATCAGGCATCTTTCATTTATGGGTTCACATTCCAGTTTGCAGTTCCGCCTTCAGGCGGT